>NZ_JBFVFE010000038.1:0-40991 GCF_052728615.1 Mariniflexile sp.
TTATCCGAAAAGATTACTTTTACCACATAAAATAAATGTTTAAAATAGCAAATTAATCGCTTGCGGATTTAAGGTTTAATAATTTTTATAAAAATAATTATTTAATATAAATAATGCTGTTTTGGATAAGCTTTATATGTTAAAAAACTTCCTAAGTATAGCACTTTTATTTAGAACTGGTTTTAATTAAAACCTAAACTTAAGGATTTAAAACAAGAAGTTAAAATATGTTGCGTGTAATAGCTGGTAGTTTGATTTATTATACAAAACAACTATTAAAAAATAAGTTATCTATCCTGCACTATACTGTAGTGGATTGAAATTGAAAAAGTCCGTAGGATGTTTTTCATACAATTCCACTTTAAAACCTGCAAGCCACGGGTTGAAATATGTACTAAAATAACAGAACGCCATCGCTTACCACATCAGCATACCTAATTTTACAAAATAAGCAGGTATATATTTTTACTATATTGAATTCCTATCTATAAAATTAAAAGGCACTTTAAATTTCCCTTTTTCTTTATTCATGATCATATAAGCGGTTCTTTCCCCCATTACCTTAAAATCTGTTGATACTACGGTAATGCCAAGCAATTCCTTTAAAGGGGTATCATTATAAGAAATAACCCCTATATCTTTGCCTAAAACAAACTCATCCTCCCTAATCTGCTTTACTAAATTCACTAAATCCGCTTCTTCAATGGTAATGAACAAATCGCCTTTTTTAAGAACCATATCATCATAAACCTTATCTATAATTTCAAAATCAAGGGCGTTCTCAATACAAAATTTTCTAAAACCATGCAAAATTCTTCTCGGATATGGATAAACCGCTTTTTCAGGATACACTAAAACCAACTTCATATATTTTGATATTTTAGGCAATCCTTCTTTGAGAGCAAAATAAATATCATTTTCAAAATCCTGATAGATTTCAACAATATTACCTTCAATCGCTGGCTTAATATTATCTAAAATGATCAGCTTTTCAGTGGGTATTTTTTTTATGGCTTTTATGACTGGATCTGTGAAACTTACATGTTTTAAATCATCTGTTTTAAAATGGGGCATGATAACAAAATAATCGTATAGGGCTTTATACTTATCCAATAAATTCAAAAACAAAGATTCGTCACAGTGGTAAATATGCAGGTCTGTATGGGAATTTCCTCCAATACTATCTATAAAGGAATTATATGTTTTCATTTTGTAGGAACTCAATTTATTTATTAGAAACAGAATATTGACTTTAGAGATCAATTTAGTTCTTGAAATATAAAAGCCTTTTCCTCTTATTGATAAAATAATATTTCGCTCTTTCAAGATATTATAAGCTTTTTCTACCGTATCCCTGGACAAATAAAACTCTTCACTAAACATATTAATGGATGGGATTTTTTGATCGATGGTAAGATTCCCCACAGATATATTGTGTATTATAGAATCCACTATCTGCTGATATTTGGGGACCCTAGAATTATCATCAATTTTTATAAATTTCAAATTATCCATACACTTTTGTTTTTTTTATGATTACCGTTTTGTTTTTGGAAACACTTATTAAAATTACAACTATCTTCTTAGCAAGACAAGTCTAAACAAAGTTACTACCATTTGAAATTTGTCAAAATCCAAATAAAGGGCATCAATTGTACCATTCTGCTTTAACGAATTGTTCTTTGCTTCGGGCAATACGTTTCCTGAAGTTAATATTAATGACCAAAAAGTACGTTTAATAAAGCTACTAAAACAAGCAGTAAAATCTGTGCGTGCTATATTGGAACATAAAAAGTCCTGCTAAACAATAAACAATTAATTGAAATAAATAATTTTTTTATCTAATATTTATAAAAATATATACTGTGAATATATCGAAAATGAGTATTAACATTATACTTTTTTGGTAATTTTTTCAACATTTTAAGTAATTTACAGTACAGTACAGGATAGAAAAAATTTTATGTTGGTTTATTTTCGCTAAGAAATATTTTTAACAAATCTTATGAATACGATTACAAAAAAGTTTAAATACGTGGATTACCTTTGGGACGATAAAAAATCTGAAGCCCTAGGGGATGACCAAGTGGCCCAATTTTTATACCGTTCTAACATTTTGGGCGCCGATTTAAGAATCACCAATTACGGTGGCGGGAATACCAGTTGCAAGACCATTGAAAAAGATCCCTTAACAAATGAAGCCGTTGAGGTGATGTGGGTTAAAGGTTCTGGAGGTGATATAGGTACTTTAACACGTTCTGGAATTGCAGGTTTATACACCGGCAGATTACGGGATTTAAAAAATGTTTATGGTGGTTTAGAAGATGAGGACCGTATGGTCGCCCTTTTCAACCACTGCATTTACGATCTGGACAGTAAAGCGCCTTCTATTGACACACCGCTTCACGGATTATTGCCTTTTGCGCACATTGATCACCTGCATCCGGATGCTTTAATAGCTGTGGCCGCTGCAAAAGACAGTGAAAAAGTGACCAAGGAAATTTGGGGCGATACCATGGGATGGGTGCCTTGGCAACGGCCCGGGTTTGACCTAGGTCTTCAATTGGAAAAATGTTTGGCAGACAACCCCGGCATTAGAGGTATTATTTTGGGTAGCCACGGGTTGTTTACTTGGGGAGACACTTCTTATGAATGTTATATGAACAGTTTGGAAGTCATTGAAATGGCTTCGGAATATATTGAAAAAAAAATAAAAGAAAAGGGATCTGTTTTTGGCGGACAAAAAACACAAAGTCTTCCTAAAGAAGCACGCTTGGAAAAAGCTGCACAATTGATGCCATTATTAAGGGGATTATGTTCTTCTGAAAATAGAATGATTGGGCATTTTTCTGATAGCGATGTGGTATTGGAATTTATTAACAGCAATGATTTGGCTAGATTGGCACCATTGGGAACCTCTTGTCCAGACCATTTTTTAAGAACAAAAATACAGCCGTTGGTTTTAACCTTGGATGCTAATGAAGATTTAAAAGATTCTGAAGCCATTCTGAAAAAATTGGAACCTGCTTTTGAACAATATAGAAAAGAATACGCAGATTATTACAACACATGTAAAAAGGCCAATAGTCCTGCCATGCGCGATCCAAACCCTGTTATCATTATTTATCCGGGCGTTGGCATGTTCAGTTTTTCAAAAGACAAACAAACCACTAGAGTTGCTAGTGAATTTTACATAAACGCCATTAATGTGATGCGTGGCGCAGAGGCTATTACCTCTTATACATCATTACCAAGACAAGAAGCGTTTGATATTGAATACTGGTTATTGGAAGAAGCAAAACTTTCTAGAATGCCGAAAGAAAAACCATTATCGCGTAAAGTAGCTTTTGTTACTGGTGCTGGTGGTGGAATTGGCAAAGCGATAGCCGATAAACTGGCTGCAGAAGGTGCCAATGTGGTATTGACCGATATTAACGAAGACAGTTTAAAAGAAGCCCATGCTACTTACAAACGTGATGTTTCAACCTATGCGGTGTGCGACGTTACCCGTTACGATTCCATAAAGGAAGCCTATAAAAAAGCCTGTTTGGAATTTGGCGGTGTGGACATTATTGTGCACAGTGCTGGATTGGCAATTTCTAAATCAATTGAAGAAACTACCGAAAAAGACTGGGATATTTTACAAAACGTTCTAGTAAAAGGGCAGTTTGAATTGGCACAAGCTGGTGTTGAGGTGATGCGTAAACAAAATTTAGGTGGTAACTTTATTAGCATTGCCAGTAAAAACGGTTTAGTTGCAGGACCAAACAATGTGGCTTATGGCACCGCCAAAGCTGCACAACAACACATGGTGCGTTTATTGGCCGCTGAATTGGCAAAAGATAAGATTAGAGTGAATACAGTAAATCCAGATGGCGTTATTGTAGGAAGCAAAATTTGGGAAGGCGCTTGGGCAGAAGGTAGAGCAAAAGCGAACGGCATTACCGTAGAGGAACTGCCCGCTTTTTATGCAAAAAGAAACCTGTTGAATGAAATCATCACACCAGATGATATTGCAAATGGCGTGTTTTCTTTAGTTGGGATTTTGGATAAATCCACAGGAAACATCATCAATGTAGATGGTGGTATGGCAAATGCATTTGTAAGATAATAATTTTGAGTTAGTTTAGTTTGTTGAAAACTTCCATAGTATATCATAATATCTATGGAAGTTTTTTAAAAAAAAGAATCATGAAAATAGAACAGAACCACATCCAAGACGCCAACAAAAAAGCGCTTCAATCACATCAAGAACATATCGATTTTTTATCACATAGTTTAACCAGAAAGGGTGTTGATGTTGATAAAATAATCAAAAAACTACAAGACTTTCAAGTCGCTATACCCAGTTGGGCATTGGGCGCGGGCGGTACAAGATTTGGTCGGTTTTCATTTTATGGAGAGCCATCAAATCTGGAACAAAAAATAGAGGATGTGGGCTTAATACATAGCCTAACACAAACGGCAGGTGCCGTGTCGCTTCATATTCCTTGGGATATTCCTCAAGATTATAACGCTATCAAAGAATTGGCAAATGGTCTGGATATTAAGTTTGATGCCGTAAATTCCAACACGTTCCAAGACCAAAAGAATGCCAAAGAAAGCTATAAGTACGGTTCTTTGAGCAATATTAGTAAATCGGTTAGGGAACAAGCTATTCAGCATAACCTGGAAGTCATCAAAATTGGAGATAAATTAGGCTCAAAAAGCTTAACCGTTTGGTTGGCAGATGGATCGTGTTTTCCTGGGCAGAACAATTTTCAAACAGCACTTCAAAATACAGAGAACAGCTTAAAAGAAATTTATAAAGGCTTACCGACCGATTGGAGCATGCTTATAGAATACAAACCTTACGAACCTAATTTTTACAGTACGGTTATACAGGATTGGGGCACATCGTTTATGTTGGCGAATGCCTGTGGAGAGAAAGCGTTTTCGTTGGTAGATTTAGGGCATCATTTACCAAATAGCAATATCGAACAAATTGTTTCCATTTTAATGCTAAAAGGCAAACTTGGTGGTTTTCACTTTAACGACAGCAAATATGGTGACGACGATTTAACCGTTGGAAGCATTAAACCTTATGCCTTATTCCTTATTTTTAACGAATTGGTTTACGGCATGCAGAACAACCCACAAAACCCCGATTTGGCGTGGATGATCGATGCGAGCCATAATGTAAAAGATCCTTTGGAAGATTTGATACAATCATTGGATGCCATTCAGGAAGCTTATGCAAAAGCGCTTTTGGTGGATCAAAATGCTCTAAAAACAGCACAACAAGAAAACGATGTGGTAAAATGCCAGGAGATTTTGCAGGATGCATACAGAACAGATGTAAGACCTCTATTGGCCAAAGCCCGCTTGGATAAAGGTGGTGCCCTAAGCCCCATACATGCATATCGCAGTTTGGATGTTAGAAACCAACTTATTAGAGAGCGTGGTA
Source organism: Mariniflexile sp. (assembly GCF_052728615.1). Classification (NCBI taxonomy): domain Bacteria; kingdom Pseudomonadati; phylum Bacteroidota; class Flavobacteriia; order Flavobacteriales; family Flavobacteriaceae; genus Mariniflexile; species Mariniflexile sp. The sequence goes on from NZ_JBFVFE010000038.1 coordinate 5,447, forward strand.
AAGATACCAAAGCCACTGGATTGTAGGTTACTTGTAGTTTATGGGTTTACAGGGTTATGGGTTTATTAGTTTATGGGTTTATGGGTTTATGGGTTTATGGGTTTATGAAAAATATCGCTTTAATAACTTAATAATCAATAATATAATAACTATTAAAAAGCAAAATAGCTGCAAAAGATTTAATCTTATAATAAAGTGCAAAGTTTCAACCAACACTTGTTACCAATGAAACCATGATAGATGTAACCGCCGTTTTTGATATTGGCAAAACCAATAAAAAATTCTTTCTGTTTGATACCGATTTCAAGGAAGTCTATAAAGAATACATCATTTTTGATGAGATTACGGATGAAGACGGCCATCCTACCGAAAACTTGCCCGCTTTACAAAAGTGGTTAAAGGACGTATTCAACCGTATTCTGGAAGCATCGGAATACAATGTGCAAGCCATTAATTTTTCAACCTATGGCGCCAGTTTTGTGCACTTGGATGAAAATGGCGAGGTACTTACACCACTTTATAATTATACCAAGCCGCTGGACGGGAATTTGATAACTTCTTTTCTTGAAACCTATGGTCCAAAGGAACAGTTCCTTAAAACCATAGGTTGCTACGATTTGAGTATGCTGAATTCGGGCATGCAACTCTATTGGTTAAAGCAACAAAAACCTGAACTTTTCAGCAAAATAAAATATTCGCTGCACTTGCCGCAATACCTAAGTTACATTTTTACGGGTATTCCGTTAAGCGAATTTACCAGTATTGGCTGCCATACCGCACTTTGGGATTATACAAAAAAAGATTACCACGAGTGGGTTTATAAAGAAAAGCTAAACACCATATTGCCCCCCATAGTTTCTACCGAAACGAGCATCAACATGAACTACAATGGTAAACGTATCAAAATTGGCGTGGGCATACATGATAGTTCTGCGGCATTATTGCCATATGTAAGGAGCATCAAGAAAAAATTTGCCTTGGTCTCAACTGGTACTTGGAGCATCACTTTCAATCCTTTCACAGAAAATACAGTCTCAGAAAACTCCATAAACTACATGCGCATCAATGGAAAACCGGTAAAGGCAACCCGCCTGTTTTTAGGAAACGAATACAAAATACAGGTGAGTAAATTAGATACCTATTTTGGAGTTTTGGAAGACTACCACCGTCATGTACAATTTGATTATGATACCTATTTTGAAATCAATAGAAATTTTGAATACATGTTTAAATGGGAAAGTATTTCAGATGAAAACATGCCTTCGGAAACCAAAATACCTTTCAAAAATTTTGAACAGGCTTACCATCAATTAATGACCGAATTGGTATTGCTTCAAATAAAAAGTATAAAAAGCGCCATTGGTGAAGATGATATAAAAAGACTGTATGTTGATGGCGGTTTTAGCAACAACGACCTGTACATTAAACTACTGTCACACCATTTTAGGGATAAAAAATTACTGACCACAGATTCGTCCTTAGGCTCTGCTTTAGGCGCTGCAATCTCGATATCTGATACCCAGTTAAATTCAAAGTTCTTAAAAAAGAACTATGCACTAAAAAAACACGTACCATTTATCATCAATTAGTGTAAATATAAAAGCTCCAACATTAAAATGTCAATCAAGAAAAAATTCATTCACCCAAGAAATCAAATAACAGAAGTTATAGATCGGATTTACAGACGGGGCATGACCACCACATCGGGTGGTAACATCTCTATAATAGATGAAAATGGCGATATTTGGGTAACGCCTTCTGCCATAGACAAAGGATCTTTAAGAGCTTCGGATATTATTTGTGTGAAAAAAGACGGAACTGTTATTGGCAAACACAAACCATCATCAGAATTTCCTTTTCACAAAGCTATTTATGAAGCGCGTCCAGACATCAAGTCTATTATCCACGCGCATCCTCCTGCTTTGGTTTCTTTTAGTATTGTTCGGCAAATACCAAACACCAACATCATATCCCAAGCAAAATATATTTGTGGCCCTATTGGGTATGCAGAATACGAATTGCCCGGAAGCGAGCAATTAGGTCATGTTATTGCAGAAGAATTTAAAAAAGGCTACAAGGCCATAATTATGGAAAATCACGGAACCGTTTTAGGAGGAAGTGATTTGTCTGATGCCTTTGAACGTTTTGAAACATTGGAATTTTGTGCGCGTACCATTATATATGGATCTCAAATAGGAACCCCAAATTATTTAACAGATGCCCAAATTGAAAAATTTGAAGCACAAGTTCCATCCATGATTCCAGAAATGGAAACCACCGATTATCCTGCCGATGAACTTGAAAAACGTGCGGAAATTTGTAAAATTGTGCAACGTGCCTGCCAACAAGGGTTGATGATAAGTTCTTACGGAACCGTTTCCATGCGTTGGAAGGGTAACGATTTTTTAATTTCGCCGACCAATATGAACCGATGGGATATGGATATTGAAGATGTGGTTCAAATAAAAGGAGGGAAAAGGGAAAAAGGAAAAACACCTAGTAGGGCCACTTGGATACATGAAGTAATTTACAAAAACAATCCGAAGGTAAACTCTATTATCATGACGCAATCACCGTATTTAATGTCTTTTGGGGTTACAAGAACACACTTAAATGTACGGACGATTCCTGAAAGCTGGATTTTTTTACAGGACATTTCCATTATGGAATATGGCTCCCATTTTAAAACTAACATGGATTCTGAAATCACAAAAAATTGCCATACCGCTTTGATCATTGAAAACGACTCTGTAATGATAACTGGCGACAAATTGCTGCAAACTTTTGATTATCTTGAAGTAGCCGAATTCAGTGCCAAGTCTATTGTATTAGGTCATTCATTAGGTAACATGGTGCCAATAAATGATAATCAAGTTGAAGATCTACGCAAAAAGTTTTTAGTATAAGTATAGCCTTTAGTTTTATAACATTTAAAAAAAACGCCCCTTTATGAAAATTAAGAGAATTATATTTGCAACTATCTGTTCTATTGTAATTTTTTACTAGCGATGGATTACCTAACATTGAAAAAGGATGAAATCAAGAAGTATGGTATTATTGATTATTAGCATATTAATTTTACAAACTTTTAATTAATTTAGACTAAAAATCCCACATGACCTATCGTTTATTTGTTCATATTATTTTTTTAATGATGCCATTTGTTTCAGTTAACGCACAACTACTTTCAGAAAAAAACAATTTCACGAGACAAGACACTTTAAGGGGCTCCATTACCCATGAGCGTTCTTGGTGGGACTTAACCTATTACCATTTAGATATTAAAATAAATCCGGATGACAAATATATTTCTGGAAAAAATACCATTCAGTATAAAGTTTTAGAAAATAAAAATGTCATGCAAATTGATTTGCAACCCCCTTTAAAAATCAAGAAAGTGCTTCAAAACAACGAAGAATTAATTGTAAAACATGATGGGAATGCGCATTTCATCACGTTAAAAAGCAATCAAACCGTTGGAAGTCTTCAAAATATAGAAGTCTATTACGAAGGGCATCCAAAAGAAGCCGTTAATGCGCCTTGGGATGGTGGTTTTTCATGGAAAAAAGATAAAAACGGCAATCATTTTGTGGCAACTTCTTGCCAAGGTTTGGGCGCCAGTGTTTGGTGGCCCAATAAAGACCACATGTATGATGAGGTGGATAGCATGCTTATAAGTGTAAACGTGCCTAAAAATTTAGTGGAGGTATCCAATGGTAGGTTACGTAAAATTGAAGAATTTACTGATACAAAAACCTACCATTGGTATGTGGCCAATCCTATTAATAATTATGGAGTAAACGTAAATATTGGCGACTATGTTCATTTTTCTGAAATATATGATGGTAAAAACGGGAATTTGGACATGGATTACTACGTGTTACGGGATAATCTAAAAAAAGCGAAAGAACATTTTAAGGATGCACCAAAAATGATGAAGGCCTTCGAGCATTGGTTCGGGCCCTACCCGTTTTATAAGGATGGTTTTAAACTCGTGGAAGTGCCCTATTTGGGTATGGAACACCAAAGTTCCGTAACCTATGGAAACAACTATATGAAGGGCTATTTAGGTAACGATCTATCTGGCACGGGTTGGGGTTTAAAGTTCGATTTTATTATTATCCATGAATCTGGGCATGAATGGTTCGCCAATAACATTACCTATAAAGATATTGCAGACATGTGGATCCATGAGAGTTTTACAGCCTACTCCGAGAATCTGTTTTTAGATTATTACTACGGAAAAAAAGCATCGGCAGATTATGTCATTGGAACCAGAAATGGCATTGCAAACGACAGACCCATTATTGGTTTTTACAACGTTAACAATGAAGGTTCGGGCGACATGTATTATAAAGGCGCCAATATGCTCCATACATTACGCCAATTGATTGAAGATGATGAAAAATGGCGACATATTTTACGTGGTTTAAACAGTACTTTTTATCATCAAACGGTTACTACACAACAAATTGAAAACTATCTCTCAAAAGAATCGGGAATTGATTTGACCGCATTTTTCAATCAATATTTAAGAACTATAAAAATTCCCGCTTTAGAATATAAAATTGAAAATAAGCAGCTTAAATATAGATGGACAAACAGTGTTGGGAATTTTGATATGCCCATTCAAGTAACCATTAACGAAAAAGAACAATGGCTGTTTCCGAAAGCAGATTGGAAAACAATGCCACTGAACTCTAATGCCACTACTTTAACAATAGATCCTGATTTTTATGTTTATGTGAAAAAGCTATAATAATCATGGAAATACCTGAACATTATTTTAAAACAGAAGAGGAATGGCGCCATTGGCTGCATGAAAATCATGCGTCCTACAAAGGCATCTATTTGATTTTTTATAAGGTTGAACATGAAAATGCTTCCATGCGTTGGGAAGAAGCAGTGAAAGTGGCGTTATGCTATGGATGGATAGATTCTACTATGAAAAGTTTGGGCAACGGGAAACGCCGACAATATTTCACTCCCAGAAATGAAAAAAGCGTTTGGAGCGCTTTAAACAAACGACATATTGAAGAGCTGATTGCTGAAAATTTAATGCACGAAAGCGGCCTTAAAAAAATTGAAACAGGAAAAAAAAATGGAAGTTGGATAGCTTTGGATGCTGTTGAAAATGGCATCATCCCTGAAGATTTACAAAAGGAATTTGATAAAAACCCGAGAGCTTTTGAAAACTACCAGAGTTTTGCAACTTCGTACCGCAAAAGTTATTTGTATTGGCTGAATCAGGCAAAACGTGAAGATACCAGAACAAAACGCATTACTGAAATCATCCAATTATGCACCAAAAATATTAAATCTAGGAATAGCCGATGATTGGTTACTAAAATGGTTTATACCTACAAGTCCCGATAGCAATCGGGATTTAAAACATAAGCGTTCGGAAATTGAAAATTTTTTGATAAACCGTTCCCCTCCTTGGAGGGGCTAGGGGTGGGTTTTATATTTTTCGGCTCATTTAAAATATGGTTATATTGATTGACCCACCCCTAACCCCTCCCAAGAGGGAATTAAATAACGTTTGATTGGTTACTAACATAACTCATACCTAAAAGGTGGGGTGTCAAATTTGTGCGTATTCATAAAAAATCGTTCGGTCTGTTTTTTAAACTTTTTCGGTGTTAAAAACCTAAAAAGCTAGTAAAATAAAGACTTTAGGTCATTTTTAAATTCATTATTGAAGATAAAAAAGAGAACGAATTTTAAATTTTAGATACTTCAAATTTGACACCCCACCTACAAGGTTTTTGATCCCGATTGCTATTGGGACTTGTAGAAAAAATAAATTTTGTTAGATTATGCTTATTCTTAAAAAATATAAAAATGTCATCTAATTAAAATAGTTGTTTCTCTTGACCCCTCCGCCCATCGGCACCTCCCCTTAAAAAAAGGGGAGGAATTATTGAGGGGGCTTGTTTTTATGGATTTGAGCTTGATTAAATTTTTGTCATGATTTAAATGCCGCTTATAAAACTTCCATAAGGATCTTTAAAGTGTGTACCCTCCGTAAACCTGAATTTACTTAGTTGCTTAAACTCTACCAAAGCCCAAAGAACAAATTCCTTAACAAAATAGCTATCTTCTTTTGATAGGTTCGGTTGATGTTCGCCCAATAAATCATTCAAAGGCGAAATACCATCCAATAAACTTTTATACTCTTTATCCCTAACGTCATCCAATAATTCAAATCCATCTTTTTGGTTAAAAAACCAGGACACAATATCATCATAAGGTGTTTCTTGGGTTTCCTTTTTCAATTTTTCAATTTTCGGAAAGAACTCTTCAAACAGGCTTTTTACGGCTTCTCCAATTAAATTATAGGCAACCACGGCAGCTCCTTCCTGTTCACCTTCATAAACCAATTCTACTTTTCCTGTTATCGATGGAATGATGCCCACAAAATCGCTTAATCGAACGGTGGTTTTTTCATCACCAACCATTAACGCGCGACGCTCGGCAGTACTCAATAAATTCTCTAAAGCCGTAATACTCAACCGCGCGCTCACGCCACTTTTTGCATCAATAAAATCACTTTCCCTAGCTTCAAAAACGATTTGCTCCAATAAATCCCGAGCCAAATCTGGAACCGTTATGGTTTGCTTTTGCGACTCGACCAATTTAGCCTCTTGCTCTGTGATTAAGCGTGCGGTTTCAATATCTACCGGATAATGCGTTAATATTTGCGACCCAATTCTATCCTTTAAAGGGGTTACAATACTTCCCCTGTTGGTATAATCCTCTGGGTTTGCGGTAAACAAAAACTGGATATCCAAAGGCAACCGCAACTTAAAACCTCTAATTTGCACATCGCCTTCCTGCAAAATATTGAACAGTGCCACTTGAATTCTGGCCTGTAAATCCGGTAATTCATTAATAACGAAAATACAACGGTTTGCACGTGGTATCATGCCGTAATGAATCACGCGATCATCGGCATAACTCAATTTTAAATTGGCGGCTTTTATCGGGTCCACATCGCCAATAATATCGGCTACCGTAACATCGGGCGTTGCCAGTTTTTCGGCGAAACGCTCGCTTCTATGCAACCAAGCAATCGGTGTGCTGTCTCCTTTTTCTTTGATAAGCTCTTTTGCAAATCTTGAAATAGGCTTCAACGGGTCATCATTGATTTCAGAACCTTCCACAAACGGAATGTACTCATCCAACAAATTAAGCATCAAACGCGCCAATCGTGTTTTGGCTTGTCCCCTTAATCCCAATAAATTAATGTTGTGTCTAGAAAGAATCGCTCGTTCCAATTCTGGAATAACGGTATTTTCATACCCATGTACGCCTTCAAAAGTGGTTTCTTTATTTTTTATTTTCTGAATCAGATTATCACGTAATTCATCCTTTATGGATTTTGATTGATACCCTGCTTTTTTTAATTCGCCTAATGTTTTTCTCTCCCTAACCCTCTCCGAAGGAGAGGGAACCGATATGTGATTACTCATATTTCTAAATTTTGATTTTTTATGGTTTTTATAATCGAGTGCTATAATGTTTCTATTTACAATTTTTCACTCCTGTTTTTTTGCGCTTTTTGCGTCTGGGCTCCTCCCCTTCGGGGAGGTCGGGTGGAGATTATCCCCTAATCCGCTTCTTCCTATTCGTCTCGTAATCCTCAAAAATCATTTCGCCTAAACCTTGTAATCCTGTATAAAATGCTTTCCCTTGGTTGGCTTGGGTAAATTCACGCACGAACTGCATCAAATACTGATCTTGTGCAATCATAAAAGTTGTAATGGGAATATGTAATCGTCGTGCTTGTTGTGCCATCGCATAACATTTATTGGTTATGTATGGATTAAGCCCGTTACTGTCCTTATAATATTGACCATCAGGCATGCGCAAACAACTTGGTTTGCCGTCGGTTATCATAAAAATCTGTTTGTTGGTATTACGCTTTCTGCGGAGTAAATCCATCGCTAATTGCAAGCCTGCAACGGTGTTGGTATGGTAAGGGCCTACTTTTAAATAGGGTAAATCCTTAATTTCTATTTGCCACGCATCATTTCCAAACACCAAAATATCCAAGGTGTCTTTTGGATAGCGTGTGGTGATGAGTTCTGCCAATGCCATTGCCACTTTTTTGGCCGGTGTAATGCGGTCTTCACCATAAAGAATCATGCTATGGCTAATATCGATCATTAATACCGTGCTCATTTGAGATTTATGGAGGGTTTCCTCTACCACCAAATCGTCTTCAGAAATACTGAAATCGCCAATACCATGGTTGATTTGTGCGTTCTTTAAACTCTCAGTCATAGAAACTTTATCGAGAGCGTCACCAAACTGATAGTTTCTAAAATCGCCCGTATGCTCATCGCCTATTCCAGGGCTTTTACTTTTATGGTTGCCTTGGCCACTTCGCTGTATATTCCCGAAAATTTGATCTAATGCTTGTTGGCGAACGGCGCGTTCGGTTTTGGCAGTGATTGCCATACCACCATTTCCGTCAGGATCCATTTCTTCTCTTATATAGCCTTTCTTTTTAAGATCCTCAATAAAATCGTCAATGGTATATTCCGCAGTGGTAAGTTTGTATTCCTTGTCCAATTCGCGCAACCAATCAATGGCTTCGTCAAAATCGCCCGAAGTATGTGTGATCAACTCTTTGAAAATATCAAAAAGTTTTTCAAATGGAGATTGATAGGGCGTTTCATATTTTTTAAATACAAAACCTTTCCTAGAAGTTTTATGGTTTGTCATAGCTGTATAAAAATACTATATTTTTATACAAAAGAGCGTGGAATTGAATCAGATTTATCTATACTTTAACAAGTAAATGATATGGGGCTACTCTACCCGCCTTAATTCTTCTAAATCCTTTATCCTAATTTGTTTCCCCATGGTATCTATCAAGTCTTCTTTTTTAAATTGGGACAAGACCCTAATAGCCGATTCGGTTGCCGTACCCACCATATTTGCAAAATCTTCGCGGGACAACAACACGCTTAACGTGCCATCAGGATTTGTTCCGAAGCTATCATTTATATATATTAAAGTTTCTGCCAAGCGTTGTCTTACAGATTTTTGCGCCATATTGACTATAATATCATCGGCTTCGCGTAAATCGTGTGCCATTTCCCTTAAAACATCAAATGAAAATTTCGCATTGTTTTGAAGACTGTTGATAATTTCGTTTCTGGGTATAAAGCAGACTTCCATATCGTTTAAAGCCACTGCCTGCAAATTGGAGCTTTCTTCACTTATAAGGGAGCGTTGGCCAATCAACTGTCCTCTTACAACCATTTTTACTATTTGGTCTTTTCCGTTGGCACTCAATTTGGAGAGTTTACAAATACCATCCCTAACGCAGTAGATACCGTTTAAAACCTCGCCTTCTTCAAAAATAACCTCGCCTTTTTTAATGGTTCTAGATGTTTTGCAATTAGAAATTCGGACAAGCTCTTCTTTAGTTAAAGATCTAAGCGCGTTAAATTGTTTGATGATGCATTGTTCACACTTTCCCATTATTGATAATTGAAAGTTTTAATATTAAAATTTGTAAAACCTCGGTTTTAATGAAGCACTAAAAACGGCACCTCTTTGTAATAACGGATTTTATTGACCGTGGGATGGAACAATATCCGCTGAAAATAATTTAGATTTTTAGCCAGCATGGTTATTAATTTAATGCCTCTATCATCTACAAATTGTTGCACGGCATTTTCAATATGCTTATTGGTTAAAAAATGAAAACTGTGGGTGTAATTAGTAAAGTAATCATCCAAATATTCCTTGTTTTTTTGCTGATCTTCATTAAATTCCACACCACGTTTATTAACGTGCAATACACTAACTTTTGCATTGTTGGCTTCAATAATATCCAATATAGGCTGTAAGGTTTCTGGTCGGTAAAAAATTGAGAAATCTGTTGGGAACGCAATTTCATTGGGTACTGTATATTTGGCGTTTTCTGGCACTACCATGGTGGCGCATTTTACCTTTGTAATAACATTGCCGGCATTAGTGCCTATGGCCAGATTGTTAAACCCGGAAGCCCCCTTGGTACCCATCACAATCAGGTTTATTTTATGTAGTGTAACCTGTTGCCTGATGGAATCGATGATGTAATTACTGTCGGAAATTGTAAAAAACCTGTGGTTTGGGTTTTTAGGAAAATGCTCGTGAATCCGTTTTAAGGTTTCCTGCAACATTTTTTTTGGAGGTTTGGTCAATGTTTCAGCAACCCCACCAACATGTTGTACACACGAAGTTTTGGCAGCTACCAATGCTCCTACTGTATTTACATGTAACAAATAAAAATTACAGGAAGATTTACTAAAAAAGTGAAGTGCATATACTATGGCATTCCACGAGTTTTCAGAAAAATCTGTTGGTATTAAAATGTTCTTCATGCATTTGTCTTCTAAAAAACAAAAGTAAAAGCATGGTTTTTAATTAAATATGACCAAAATCATACTTGGTATTTATTACAGCAAATTAAGTGATTTGCTCTAGCTTATTAATGTCTAAAATCTTAATATTCCTGCCTTCAATTTCAATAAGCCCCAAATCTTTGAAGCTTGAAAGTGTCCTAATCAAACTTTCAATGGCTATACCGGCTACACTCGCTAAATCGTTTCGCGAAATCCTAATGGCATCGTTGGGTTTGTAGTTAAGCTTTTCGGCAAATTTCAGTATGGTGGTTGCTGTTCTTTTTTTAACCGAACTGTATGCCATTTGCAACAATTGGTCTTTTACAAGGGTTAAATCATCGGATAACAGCTGTATAAGCTCTAAAGTTACGTTATGGTTTATGTTAAGTACATTTATAAGTTCATTTTTAGAAAGCGCTAGCAATTTTGAATCTTTTATAGCGGTTGCCGTTTCTTGGTAGGTCATGTTTTGCGTAAAGGAGGTATAACCGAACAAATCGTCTTCTTTATACAATGCGGTGGTTAAATCTTTGCCTTGTTCGTCCAACTTATGGCACTTTATCAATCCTTTGGATATCAAGAATATGTTATTGGAATTTTGTCCTTCTTCGTAAATCACATCGCCTTTGGCATAGGCTATTTCATTCCCATTATCATCAAAAAAGTTTTTAAGGTCGTTAAGCGTTCTAAGTTCATCCTCTTTGTTAGCATTGGAGCTTTCTTGGATTTCGCCACTTCTGTCCTTTAAAATGGCGGCTTTGGCCAACCTGCTTTCTATGGCACTCACAAGTTCATCTTCTTCAAAAGGTTTGGTTATATAATCGTCGGCCCCCAAATCCATGCCTTTTCTAACATCCTTTCGCTCTGTTTTTGCCGATAGAAATATAAACGGGATGTGTTTTGTGCTTTCATTTTTAGCCAAGGCTTCCAACACACCGTACCCGTCAAGTTCGGGCATCATAATATCGCAAATTATAATATTTGGCAAATCATTTTTAGCTATTTCCAATCCTATTTTTCCGTTGGGCGCTGTTATTACGTTGTAATTGGATAGTTCCAGCAATTCCGCCGTGTTTTCCCTTAAAACAACATCGTCCTCTATCAATAATATTTTTCTCATGGTTTGGCTTTATTGGGTATTACAAATATAAACTCGCTTCCTTTATTTTCTTCACTAACAAAACTTATGGTGCCTCCCAGGTTTTCCAAGTGGCTTTTTACAATGTTCAACCCAATGCCCGTGCCTTGTGTAAGCAATGCATTTTCAGCCCTAAAATAACGATTAAATACGCTTTTTTGGTCGTTTGCAGGAATGCCTATGCCGTTATCCCGGATTTTAAAAGTAGTCCGTTTTTCGTCTTGTTTTATATTGATATCCACTAAAGTGTTTTCAGAGGAATACTTAATGGCATTGTGCACCAGGTTGGACAATGCCAACTCTACAATTTTTTCATCCTGAAACATCGAATAATCATCAATATTCTCGGGGTAATTGATAATTTGGCCTTCTTTTAAAAGCATATTGGCATTGTAAACCACTTCGTTGACCACTTTACTTATTTTAAAGCTGTTTAACTTGTAACTGATTTTTCCTGTCTCTAACTTTTCAATGGACAAAAAGTCGTTTAAGATATTGTTTAGATAATGCACTTTGTCTGAAATTGTTTTTACGTGTTTATCCCGTTTTTCCTGTTGTTCGGCCAACTTATATTTTCCCAACAACATGGCCGAAGTTAAAATACCGCTCAACGGTGTTTTAAACTCGTGAGAGACTAATGATAAAAATTTGGTTTTTAATTCGTTAAGTTCCTTTTCTTTTTTAAGGGCTTCTTTGGTCTTGTTTTGGGCCTCAATGCGCTTTTTTATTTCTGCATCGCGCTGTAGGTTTACCGTTTTTAATGCTTCTACGGTATTGCTCAATTCCGTGGTGCGTTCTATAACCTTCCGTTCTAATTTGGTATTGAGTTCCAATAGCTGAAGTTCTTGGTGTTTGCGTATTGAAATATCAATTACCAAAGCCATGATAAAAGATTCGCCATTAATTCCCAAAGGATTTAAACCCGCTTCCACAGGAAACTCGCTCCCATCTTTACGGGCGCCATACAAATCCCGCCCATGCCCCATTTGCCTGCTTTCTTTTTGCTCCATAAAACCCTCAACATGGGCACCGTGGGCAGCACGGTATTTTTGTGGAATCAAAACATTGAGTTCTTGGTTTGCAAGTTCCGGTTTGGTGTAGCCAAACATACGTTCTGCCGAGGCATTGGTGGCTACAATTTTTTGATGGCTATCTACTACAATAACACCTTCTGATACAGCTTCAAAAAGCACATTGAAAATATCTTTGTCGTTCGGAACCATTAAAGCACAGGTTTTTTAAAATTCTTGAAAATGACTAAATGTATGCAGGTGCCCTTTAAAACCGAAAGCTGAACAAATGGACTTTTAATAAATGGATTGAAATGGCACATACTTAAAATTGAACTTTGGTAAAAATAAAAAAAACATGACAAATATCATATTTATTAATCACATCATTTTTACTTTTGTTATCAGGTATAAATTGAGCAAATAATAAATGGGCAAGCACAGATGTTTCCATTGTGGTTTAGATGCTGCATCTTCTATAATTACGTTTGATGAAAAAGAATTTTGTTGTAATGGTTGTAAAACTGTTTACGAGATTTTTTCCGATAACGATTTAACCTGTTATTACGACCTACAAAACGCACCAGGAGCCACGCCCAAAGACATTGAAGGCAAATACAATTTCCTGGAAAATTCGAAAATCATTGAGCAACTTCTGGAATTTAATGATGGCAACACCCAAATTATTACGCTTTATATTCCGCACATCCATTGCAGTTCGTGTATTTGGATTCTGGAAAACCTCAACAAATTAAACCCTTCCATAAGCGCATCCATGGTAAATTTTGGTAAAAAAACCGTTCGGGTCAGTTTTAATGCCGAAACGCTTTCGCTAAAAAACCTCGTTGCCCTATTAAGTAGCGTTGGTTACGAACCATTTATAAGTTTGGACGATTACAGCGTTGGAAAAAAACACATAGACCGCTCGTTGATTTATAAACTGGGAATTGCTGGTTTTGCCTTTGGAAACGTTATGTTTTTATCGTTTCCGGAGTATTTTGAAGTCGGCGAATTTTGGTTGGAACAGTTCAAACCCATGTTTAGATGGCTTATGTTCGCATTTTCCGTGCCCGTTGTTTTTTATTCAGCGCAAGATTATTTTATTTCTGCATTCAAAGGTCTTCGTTCCAAAATTTTGAATATAGATGTGCCCATTGCGTTGGGTGTTTCCGTTTTATTCATTAGAAGTACTTTTGAAATCAGTTTCGATACCGGTTCGGGCTTTTTCGATAGCTTAACCGGGCTTGTTTTCTTTTTATTGCTGGGGAAATTTTTTCAGCAGAAAACATACGCCTTTTTATCGTTTGAACGCGATTACAAATCCTATTTCCCTATCGGGATTACCAAAATAACTTCGGAAGGAAAGGAAGAATCCGTTCAAGTGTATGATATTGAAAAAGGCGACCGACTTTTAATCAGGAATGAAGAACTGATTCCTGTGGATTGCATTTTGATAAAAGGAACCGCACGAATTGATTACAGTTTTGTTACGGGCGAATCTAAATCGGTTTCAAAACAATCGGGCGATAAATTGTTTGCTGGCGGCAAACAAGTGGATGGCAGTATTGAGGTGGATGTTCTAAAATCGGTGGAACAAAGTTACCTGACCCAACTTTGGAGCAATGATGTGTTTAAAAAAGATAAATCGCTGGCATTCACAAACATTACCAACCAAATAAGTAAACGGTTTACCATCAGTATTTTAATCATCGCCATTTTAGCCACTACGTTTTGGTTGGTAGAAGATTCCAGCAAAGCCTTAAACGTTTTTACATCGGTTTTAATCATTGCCTGCCCCTGTGCGTTGGCTTTGGCAGCGCCTTTTACTTTCGGGAATGTCTTGCGTATTTTGGGGAAGCGGAAATTCTATTTAAAAAACGCCAGTGTTATTGAGCAACTCGCTAAAATAAACACCATTATTTTCGATAAAACGGGCACCATTACCGCCAATAAGGAAACGACCATTAGCTATGAGGGTTTGGAACTTTCACAGGATGAAGAATCACTATTAAAAAGCACGTTGCGCGGTTCCAACCATCCATTGAGCCGGTCGTTGTACAGTCTCTTAAACGAGCATGATATTTTAACTTTAGATACCTACGAAGAATATTTGGGCAAAGGTATTGAAGCTAAATATAAAAATAGCAACATCAAAATAGGTTCGGCACCTTTTGTGGGTTTTGCAACAGATTCTACTTTACTAAACACGGCTGTCCATATAAGTGCCAATAATAAGTACAAAGGTAAGTTTACGTTTTACAATGCCTATAGAAAAGGACTTTCCCATTTGTTCAACGAGTTGAAAAAGGATTATGATCTGGTCATTCTTTCAGGCGATAATGCAGGCGAACAAGAGAACTTAACCAAATTATTGCCCGCAAAAACAAAACTACTTTTTAACCAAAAGCCAGAAGACAAACTCGAATACATCAAATACCACCAAAGCGAAGGCGCTAAAGTATTGATGATTGGCGACGGACTGAACGATGCCGGTGCTTTGGCACAAAGTGATGTTGGTATTGCCATTTCGGAAAATGTCAATGTGTTTTCGCCCGCTTGCGATGCTATTTTGGATGCCTCAAAATTCAATCAATTATATAATTTCATTAGAGTTTCAAAATCCGCTATAAAAATTATCAAATGGAGTTTTGTACTTTCATTTATTTATAATAGTATTGGACTTTATTTTGCAGTAACTGGGCAATTATCACCTGTGGTCGCCGCCATTTTAATGCCATTAAGCTCTATAAGCATTGTGGCTTTTACTACGGTTGCCACGAATATAATCCCCACCCTAACCCTCCCCGAGGGGGAGGGAACCAAGACGGGAACGAACTCTAAAAAAAGTTTAAAAGTTTGAGTAAGCACATAAAGTTCCATTCCCTTCAGGGAAGGCTTGTGAGAGAAATTTAAAAGTTTGAGTAAGCACATCACGGTTCCATCCCCTTCGGGGAGGGTTAGGGTGGGGAAAACAATTTAAACATGACAATTGTCATATTTTAAGAAACACGATGAAAGTAATTTTGAACCATAACTTCAAGTAGGTATGAGTGTTATTTATATTTTATTAGCTATAAGCATTGTTGTAGCTGTTGGGTTTTTTATAGCCTTTATTGTGGCTGTAAAAAGCGGACAGTTTGATGATAGTTACACCCCTTCCGTTCGCATGTTGTTTGAAGACGAACTCGTAAAAGAAAAACCAAAAAAATCAGTACTAACCAATAAAGATTAACAAGTATTACTATGAAATCGCTACCACAAAAATCAATTAAAACTAAAAAATCATCTAGCGATTGCATAAGACCTTTGAAAATCAAATAATTATTTACTTATGAAAATGCAACAATTTCATTACGATAATAAAATCGTTACAAAGTTTATTTATGCCACCATTATTTTTGGCGTCGTGGGAATGGCAGTGGGCTTATTGCTAGCATTGATGTTCTTATTTCCCAACTTAACCGATGGTATTTCATGGTTAAGTTTTGGTCGTTTAAGACCATTGCATACCAATGCCGTTATTTTTGCATTTGTGGGAAATGCCATGTTTGCCGGTATTTATTACTCGCTGCAACGCTTGCTAAAAGCACGTATGGCTAGCGACCTTTTAAGTAACATCAACTTTTGGGGTTGGCAACTTATTATTGTTGCTGCCGCTATTTCGCTGCCATTAGGCTATACAAGTTCTAAAGAATATGCCGAACTGGAATGGCCCATCGATATTGCCATTGCTTTAGTTTGGGTGGTTTTTGGTATTAATATGATCTGGACCATTTTAAAACGTCGCCAACGCCATTTATATGTCGCTATTTGGTTTTACATCGCCACGTTTGTTACCGTTGCGGTGCTTCATATTTTTAATAGTTTGGAACTTCCTGTAAGTGCCATGAAAAGTTATTCGGTGTACGCTGGCGTTCAAGATGCCTTGGTGCAATGGTGGTACGGCCACAATGCCGTGGCATTCTTTTTAACCACGCCATTTTTAGGATTGATGTACTATTTTGTTCCCAAAGCAGCCAACAGACCGGTGTACTCATATAGACTTTCTATTATTCACTTTTGGTCGTTAATATTCATTTATATCTGGGCAGGTCCTCACCATTTATTATATACCGCTTTACCGGAATGGGCACAAAACTTAGGGGTTGCGTTTTCCGTGATGCTTTTAATGCCATCTTGGGGTGGTATGATAAACGGCTTATTGACCCTGCGTGGTGCTTGGGATAAAGTACGTACCGACCCAGTTTTAAAATTCTTTGTGGTGGCCATTACCGGCTATGGGATGGCAACCTTTGAGGGTCCCGCGTTATCACTTAAAAACGTGAATGCCATTGCCCACTTCACCGATTGGATCATTGCTCACGTACACGTAGGTGCTTTGGCTTGGAACGGTTTTATGGCGTTTGGTATTATTTATTA
Source organism: Mariniflexile sp. (assembly GCF_052728615.1). Classification (NCBI taxonomy): domain Bacteria; kingdom Pseudomonadati; phylum Bacteroidota; class Flavobacteriia; order Flavobacteriales; family Flavobacteriaceae; genus Mariniflexile; species Mariniflexile sp. Next base: position 22,420 of record NZ_JBFVFE010000038.1, read on the forward strand.
CTTAATACCGCGCTTGTTTAAAACCAAATTATACTCTATTGGTTTAGCTAATTTGCACTTTTGGTTGGGCACACTGGGTATCATTATGTATGCTTTACCACTTTATGTTGCTGGGTTTACACAGGCCAGCATGTGGAAACAATTCAATCCTGATGGTACTTTAACTTACGGTAACTTTTTGGAAACCGTAACCGAAATTATGCCTATGTACTGGATGCGTGCCATTGGCGGTACCCTATATATTACCGGTATGTTCATTTTAGTTTACAACGTTATTGTTACTGTTAAAAATGGCAATAAAGTTGAAGATGAACTGGCCGAAGCTCCAGCTCTGGAACGTGTTACCAAAAAACGTACTGCTGGCGAAGGATGGCACTCGTGGTTGGAAAGAAGACCTGTGCAATTGACCCTTTTGGCCACCGTTGCTATTTTAATTGGTGGTATCATACAGATTGTACCCACCATTATGGTAAAATCGAACATCCCGACCATATCAAGTGTGAAACCATACACGCCTTTGGAATTGGAAGGTCGCGATATTTACATCCGTGAAGGTTGCGTGGGTTGCCATTCGCAAATGATTCGTCCTTTTAGAAGTGAAGTGGAACGTTATGGCGACTACTCAAAAGCTGGGGAATACGTCTATGACCATCCTTTTTTATGGGGAAGCAAGCGTACGGGTCCCGATTTACATAGAGTGGGTGCTAAATATTCAGACAACTGGCACTTTAACCACATGTACGATCCGCAAAGTACCTCATCGGGTTCTATCATGCCCCGTTACCCTTGGTTGATTAAAAACGAATTGGATAAGTCCAATATCGAAACTAAAATGAGAGCCATGGTAACCTTGGGTGTTCCCTATACAGATGAAGACATTGCCAATGCACAGAAAAGCATGTTGGATCAAGGCACTAAAATTGAGCAAAACCTCTATACCGATCCGGATTTTGTGAATTCGTATGAAGCAGATAAAAAATATGCATCCGAAAATCAGGAGTCATTTGTAGAAATGAAAAACCGTGAAATTGTTGCCGTTATTGCTTATTTGCAACGCTTGGGAACCGATATTCATGTAGAAACAGCTAAAAACCAACCCTAAAAACCAAAAACCATGTTAAAATTTGTAAAAGGCTATATGGAGAGTATTGATGGGATTGAAATTTACCCCATCATTTCACTACTGATATTTTTCACGTTTTTTGTGATCCTTTTTTTATGGGTATTCACAGCCAAAAAGGAATATATAAAAACCGTTAGCAACCTACCGCTAGAAAACCAAAACGACGCTATATTATGAAACCGACTGTTATAAATTTGAATTTTTATCTAAACAAAACCGGAGGTTGCATTTGTCCATTAAAAAACAATAAAATAACCATCAAATGAGAAACTTAATTCCATCTTGGGTAAGAGTACCCATTGTATTCCTCATCATCTTCGGAGCTGTAGAATATGTTATCGATTCGGGCAACCAACCGGCATTTATAAAATATCCCGCTGTGCTTTTGTTCCTATTATTAGTACTTTTGATATTAATAGCCATGGAGGCCATTATAAGTGCTCTGGAAAATGTGATGCTCCATAAATTGGATGAAGAAGCAAAAGCCCGTTTTTTGGCCGAAAAAGAAAAGACCTATCAGTTTACTTGGCTCAAAAACATGTACACCAAATTAGTTGGCAAATCAAAACCTGTTGAGGAAGAAGGCAAACTTATTTTGGACCACAACTACGACGGCATTAAGGAGCTGGACAACAACCTACCACCTTGGTGGCTGTATGGTTTTTACATCTCCATTATTTTTGCGGTGGTTTATATGTTCCGGTACCAAGTTTTCAATGGTGATAATCAATATGATGAATATAATCAGAAAGTTGCCCAAGCAGAAATAGATTATAAAGAATATCTTAAAACCGCAAAAGATCTGGTGGATTTTAATACGGTGGAATTACTGACGGATGCATCAGATATCAATGCAGGAAAAGCTACTTTTGAAGCTAATTGTGTGGCATGCCACATGGCAGATGGCGGCGGTGGTATTGGACCGAATTTAACCGATAACCAATGGATTTTAGGCGGTGGCATAAAAAATGTTTTCCACACCATTACAGAAGGTGGACGTTCCGGAAAAGGGATGATAGCCTGGAAACAGCAATTGAAACCAGCACAAATAGCACAAGTGGCCAGTTATGTTTTAACTCTTCAAGGCACCACACCGGCAAACCCTAAAGAACCGGAAGGCGATGTTTGGGTAGATGAAAATACAGAAAAATAAGCTATCCCCACGGATGCCATGGAAATAAAACAGATTCGGTAATAAAGATTGAATAACGAAACAAGCGTTTAACCTTCAAGTTCCAACGTTTTGGGATTAAAAGTCTTGAAGAAAAAAAACGAAGACCTGTCAGGTTTTAAAAACCTGACAGGTCTAAAAAAACACCAAAAATTTTGGAAGCCCCAGATAACGAAATATTCAGAGACTCTATAAGCACAGTTACCAAAGAAGGTAAACGCGCCTGGGTATTTCCTAAAAAACCAAGTGGTAAATTTTACAAATACAGAAAGCTGGTAAGCTATGTGTTGTTGGCATTTCTAATTCTTGCGCCATTCATTACTATAAATGGCAACCAGTTTTTGTTGTTTAATGTAGTGGAACGCCGCTTTAATATTTTTGGTTTTCCGTTCTGGCCCCAGGATTTTTATTTGTTTGTCATATCCTTACTTATTGGGGTAGTATTTATTACCCTTTTTACGGTGGCATTTGGAAGGGTTTTCTGTGGTTGGATCTGTCCACAGACCATTTTTATGGAAATGGTTTTCAGACGGATTGAATACTGGATTGAAGGTGATAGAGGTAAACAGATGCGCTTATCAAAACAGCCTTGGAATGCGGAGAAGATTAAGAAAAAAGGATTGAAATTGTTTATATTTCTAGTTATTTCGTTCCTTATCGCCAATGTGTTTTTGGCTTATTTAATTGGAGGCGATCAGTTGATAAGGTATATTACAGATGGTCCTTTAAACCATACAAGCACTTTAATTTCATTATTGATTTTTACCGCGGTTTTTTACTTTGTGTTTGCATGGTTTAGAGAGCAGGTTTGTATCATAGCTTGTCCTTACGGAAGGTTGCAAGGCGTTTTATTGGACACCAAATCCATAGTAGTAGCTTACGACCATAAACGTGGTGAAGCTGAAAATGGCAGGAAAAAATTCAGGAAAAACGAAGACAGGGAAGCTTTGGGCCATGGCGATTGTATTGATTGTTTACAGTGCGTACATGTTTGCCCAACAGGTATCGATATTAGAAACGGTACCCAGTTGGAATGTGTAAACTGTACCGCTTGTATTGATGAATGTGACCATATTATGGAAAGCATCAATTTACCGAAAGGCTTGATCAGATATGCCAGTGAGGAAAATATAGAAAAGAAAACCCCTTTTAAATTAACAGCAAGAATGAAAGGCTACATTGCTGTGTTGGTCATTTTAAGTGGCCTGTTAGCGGGGATGCTATTTTTAAGAAATGATGTGGAAGCCACTGTTTTAAGATTACCAGGGCAACTGTTCGAGCATAAGGGAAATAACATTATAAGCAATGTTTACACCTACAAACTAATAAACAAAACCACGCATGATATTGAAGATGTAAGTTTTAAATTAATGTCCCATAAAGGCGTTTTAAAGTTAGTGGCAACCAGCAATAGTTTTACCGTACCAAGCCAAGGCATTGCCAAAGGCACTTTGTTTATTGAAATCAATAATGCGGGGTTGTCGGGCGATAGAAACAAGATTAGAATTGGTGTTTACCAAGGGGATGTATTGATTGAAACGGCTACGGCCAACTTTTTGGGACCACGGAGTTTTAAATAGTTTTCAGTCGCAGTTTTCAGTCGCAGTCTCCTGCAAGTCCCGATAGCAATCGGGATTAAAACCTTGTAGGTATGAACAAGTTGAAACCAAAGTTGAAAATTAAAAATGACTTTGGCGGATGCGCGCATTAGGGATTACTCATTGGTTAATATTTTAAATTAATGAAATCCTGAATGCTTTGCATTTGAAGCGGCATCCTTTTTTGCCATTAAAAGCAAAAAAGATATAGCGAAAAGCCCGACCCGAGGAACGAGGGAAATGCCATAAAAAAGTTTACGGTGTTCAGTCTCAGTTGGCGGTTTTCTGTTAGGGATTGAAAACGGAGACCTCACAGATACTGTGTTAAAATCCTAATTATTTTTTAATTATTATCTTTGTGATGCAAAAAGAAAACTTCATTCAATTCTTTGAACCGAAGTTTATCTACTAGGCGAAGTTCTCTTCGCCTTTTTTTTGTTTTTAAAATGGCAAAAAGAAAACTTATTCTTCATCATTACCCGAAGTTTAAAATTAACAAACCTTGTAATTTTCTATATAACTTTCCTCTTTTTTCCATAGTGTATAAATTAAAATCAGTAATTTTCTCATCACTGCAATAAGTCCTTGTTTTTTTATTGTCCGTCCTTCATTTACACGTTCATAAAATGCTTTTAATGTCTTATTATGTCTTGTAGCTGTCATTGCAGGCATATATAGTGCGGCTCGAATCCTGGCATTGCCTTTTTTTGATATTTTGGTTTTTCCCTTATATTTTCCAGATTCTTTTTCTACTACATCCAATCCTGCATAACTTACCAACTGGCCAATATTTTTAAACAATAAAAAACCATTTACTTCTGCCAGGACTTTTACGATTGTTATAAAACCAAGACCTTTGACTGCTTCTATGTTTTTTATTCTTATATGCGGTTTTTCATCTGCTTTTATTTGCTTTTCAATCTCTGTTTCAATCTCATTAAGCTGTTTTTCGTAGAACGAGACCATTCTTTTTTTTAGTGCAATTACTTTTTTATAGGTTTTATGCGCGTGGTTGAACGCATGGAGCTGGGATTTTGCAGCTGATGCAGCTTGCTTTAATCTGGTATGCTCTCTGGCCAGGTCCCGGATAACCTTGAACTCTTTGCTTGGTGGTGCCCAAAGCTCTGTTCCCGTTAATGTTTTTTCTATGCCAAAGGTTGCTATCATTTTAGAATCCACTTTGTCTGTCTTGGTTTTCAGATTATGGCTTTTTGCATAATATTTTAATTTCTGGGCCAGTTGCACGCTTACTTTTTGTTCTTTTTCATAAAGGTAATAAGCCAGATCTTCGTAATAGACACCTGTGGCCTCCATTACATAAATTGGTGGACAATCGGGTGTTTTGTTACGTTTTTCGCACCATAAATAGAATGATTTTCTTCCCGGGACTGTGTTCTCAAAGGATTTGGTCCCTTTAATGATTTCATTAGCGTCCTGAAACTTGATTTTGTAACAGGCATAGAAACTTTCCATCCCTATGTCAATCCCTACCACTTGTTTTACTACTTTTCGCGTTTCCATTATTCTTGTGTTTTTGGTTTTTAAGAATAAGGATTTTTCTCTCAGTCTTTCCTCTTAGTTGATACGAAATCTAAACTTATAGCATAGTTTCTCAATACTGTTGTGACTCGTAGAAAAATACAGAATAGGATCATTATCTGTGAGTGGACATACTATTGTTATTGTTGTCTTGGTTTTTATCTTAATCCTATTCTGTTCTTATTCCATTTTACAAATTTAACGTCTATATTTGTTATGACTTTTTATTGAACACAAACATAAGAGGTTTTAAAAACCTGTGAGGTCTATAACACCGAGGTTTAAGTTGCGGTTGGCGGCTTCCAGCAAGTCCCGATAGCAATCGGGATTAAAAACCTTGTAGGTCTGAATTAAAATAAGTATTAACTAAAAAACAGATTCCTGCCTACGCAGGAATGGAAAATATGAAAATGAATTGGGGCACCGGAATTGTATTGGCATTTATAGGTTTTATTAGCTTTATAATGTATTTTATTATTACCATGAACGTGGATAGCAAATATGAACACGACTTGGTTACCGAAGATTATTACGGCGAGGAATTACAGTATCAAAACGATATAAACAAGCTTGCAAACGCTAAAAAATTAAGTGAAAACATTAGTTATAAAAAAACAGATGAAGGTTTGATGATCACATTTCCCAAAGATTTGGAAATTGAAAAAATTACTGGAAACGTGTCCTTATATAGACCATCTAACAAACAATTAGACTTTGAAACTCAAATTTCATTGTCTAAACCTTATTTGCTCATACCTGACAAACGTTTGGTAGATGGTCGTTGGGACATTAAAATAGATTGGCAATATAACGGCAATTCTTATTTATTTAAAGAATCCATAACTTATTGATATGCTTATTTCGGCATTTGTATTAGGTCTTTTAGGGAGCTTTCACTGCGTTGGCATGTGTGGGCCCATTGCCTTTATGCTTCCTGTTGACAGAACAAATGCATATAAAAAAATATCCCAGATTAGTCTATATCATATAGGAAGGCTTTTAGCTTACAGTCTTATTGGGTTGGTGTTCGGACTTATTGGAAAGAGCCTGTCTATTTTTGGTTTTCAGCAGCAATTATCGATTGCTATTGGCGTTTTAATGATCGTGGTGGTTATCATTCCGCAGAAAACATTTAATAAATACAACGTTTCAAAACCAATCTATAAGGGCGTTTCAAAAGTAAAATCCGCTCTGGGCAATGCCCTGAAGAAAAAAACGGCGGATACTTTTTTGACCATTGGATTTTTAAACGGGTTTTTACCTTGCGGTCTGGTTTACATGGCGGTTTTTGCCGCTATTGCTGGCGGCAATGCTTTAAACGGAAGTTTGTATATGGCCGTTTTTGGACTGGGAACCATCCCGCTAATGACCACCGCTATTTATTTCAGCCAGTTTTTAAAGGGCTCCGCACGACAAAAAATACAAAAAGCCATTCCTATGTTTGTAGTGCTTATTGGTCTGTTGTTTATTCTTCGTGGTTTGGGATTGGGCATTCCTTACCTCTCTCCTGCCCCGGTTTTTGATGTGGTTTCTGGAAATCTGAACTGCCAATAAACTACCTTGCTTATAACTAACCATCCGTTAGTTAATATCAAACTTGCATATTCCCATAGTATTTATTGATTACACATCAATAAAAACAATAGTTATATTTTCTTTTTTAATAGTATTGCTATTATATTTGCAACCAAATTTATTTATTATGCAAAGTTTACTATCCAATCTAAAAATTTCAGTTCCTGAAAAGATATATATCAAAGATCCCGAATCTTCTGAATTGGGCAAACGCATTGTAGAGCATAGCATTTTATTGATAGACGACATAGGTTTTGATGCCTTTACCTTTAAAAAATTGGGAGAAAAAATAGGGTCGAACGAAAGTTCCATTTATCGCTATTTTGAAAGTAAACACAAACTTTTACTGTATCTATCCTCTTGGTATTGGGCTTGGATTGAATACCAGTTGGTATTTGAAACCCATAGTGTTTCCGATAGCAAATACAAGTTAATCAAAGCTATAGAAATTGTTTGCAGATCCACCAAAGTGGACACTAATTTTTCGCATATCGATGAGATTGCATTAAACAGCATCATCATAAACGAAAATTCAAAATCCTTCTTAACCAAAGAGGTAGATGAAGAAAACAAAAATGGTTATTTTGTGATATACAAACGTATTGTGCAACGTCTTAGGGACATGATAGTACATGCTGCCCCAAACTATACATTCGCTTCCTGTTTAGCAAGTACCATCATGGAAGGCAGCTTGCACCAGCACTTTTTAAAAGATCACTTTGCCTCCATTACAGATTGTAACATGAATGTGACTCCTTCCAATTTCTTCGTCAACCTAACACTAAATGCTTTAAAACTATAAATATGGCTCAACCAACAATGACCCCTTGGCAACGTTTAATTGGCTTATTAAAACTAGAAAAAAGAGATATTTTACAAATATTTTATTATGCCATTTTCTCGGGTGTGGTGGCTTTATCACTCCCACTTGGTATTCAAGCCATAATCAACTTAATTCAAGGTGCCCAAATATCCACATCATGGGTGGTTTTGGTGGTTTTGGTTACCATTGGAGTGGCATTTTCAGGCATATTGAATCTGATGCAATTGCGTATCATTGAAACCATACAGCAACGCATTTTTACGCGCTCGTCATTCGAATTAAGCTATCGTTTCCCAAAAATCAAAATGGCAGAGTTGCGCCATTATTATCCACCGGAATTGGCAAACCGATTTTTTGACACCCTCACTATTCAAAAAGGTCTGTCCAAAATATTAATAGATGTGCCAAGTGCCATTCTACAGATTCTGTTCGCGTTATTGTTATTGTCCTTTTACCACCCTTTTTTCATTGTTTTTGGCATTCTTTTATTGCTTCTTGTAATAGTGGTTTTCAAATTTACAGCCAAAAGAGGACTGGAAACCAGCCTTAAAGAATCTAAAAACAAGTATAAGGTAGCACATTGGATTCAAGAAATAGCCCGTACCGTAGTGAGTTTTAAGCTTTCGGGAAGTACCAGCTTAGGCTTAAATAAAAATGACGATTTAGTTAGCGAATACTTAAAAGCCAGAGAAAGCCATTTTAAAGTATTGATGCTCCAGTTTATACAAATGATAAGCTTTAAAGTGATTGTAACCGCGGGTTTATTGTTAATAGGTGGCGCCTTGGTTTTGAACCAAGAAATGAACATTGGTCAATTTGTTGCTGCCGAAATCATTATTTTATTGGTTATTGCTTCCGTTGAAAAACTAATTTTGGGATTGGAATCTTTTTATGATGTATTGACTTCCATCGAAAAAATAGGTCAGATTGTTGATAAGGATTTAGAATCCCAAGAAGGGGAACAGCCTGTTTTTAAAGAGGGTTTAAATATAGAATTGGATAATGTATCGTACAAAGTGACCAATAGAGAAAAGGCCATATTAGAAAACGTATCGTTAAAAATAAATGAAAAAAGCAGGATTTTGGTTAAAGGGGAAACTGGTTCAGGAAAATCCACCCTTTTTAGAATCATCTTGGGCATCATAGAACCTACTTCAGGAAATGTGTACATCAACAACCTGTCCATCCACAGTTTGTACCTAAACCATTATCGCTCCCAATTGGGCATGTCTTTATCGGAAGAATCTCCTTTTGAAGGCACAATAAAAGAAAATTTAACTTTTGGAAATCCAAACATTTCCGATGAAAAAATTTACAGTATTCTTGATAAAGTGGGCTTAAGGCAATTTATTAAAGAACAACCCATGGGGCTACAAACCATTATAAATGCAGAGGCCAACCAACTATCTTATACCATAGCCAAAAAAATTATTTTGGCAAGAGCCATATTGAAAGAACCCAGATTGTTAATCTTAGAAGATCCCTTAGATAGATTTAATCAAGTTGAAATGAAAAACATCATCAACTATTTAACCGATAAAAGCCAACCTTGGGCATTAATAGTAGTAAGCACCAGTAAAAATTGGATTGAAAAATGTGATGAAGTCATATTACTGGAAAAAGGAAAATCCACTTTTCAAAAACTATAAATTATGCTGAACATATCCCATAATAAGCTAAATAAAAAAGTAGATTTAACAATTTATAAATCCGCTAAATCCGTATTCGATATTCCCTACTACAGGCAATTCAATAAATTTTTATTGGCCATTGCTCTTATAATATTGATTGTGCTTTTTTTACCATGGACACAGAATATCACGGGACAAGGACAAGTAACCACCTTAAAACCCAATCAACGTCCGCAAACCATACAATCACAAATACCCGGACGTATTGAGGAGTGGTTTGTGCAAGAAGGTGATTATGTGAAAAAAGGCGATACCATTTTAAGGATTTCGGAAGTAAAAAGTGAGTATTTTGATGATAAACTGGTAGAACGTACCAACCAACAAATTACGGCAAAAAATTCTTCCGTTGATGCTTATGGAAGCAAGGTGCAGGCTTTAAACAGGCAAGTTGCGGCTTTATTGAATGAGCAACAATTGAAAATCCAACAAACTAAAAACAAATTGATGCAAGCGCACTTAAAAGTAAAAAGCGATAGTATTGATTTGGAAGCGGCTAAAACCAATATAAGTATTGCTGAAAAACAGTTCAATCGTATTCAAACATTGCAGGATGAAGGTTTAAAAGCGGTTAGGGATGTGGAGGAAAAGCGATTGAAATTGCAGGAAACCCAAGCAAAATTGATGTCGCAAGAAAACAAATACTTAGCCACAGTAAACGATGTTATAAACGCCAAAATAGAATTATCTCGAATTAACGCAGAGTACACCGATAAAATTTCGAAAGCACAAAGTGATATGTTTACGGCCCAATCAAGTCAATTTGACACCGAAGCACAGGTAACCAAATTGGAAAACGACTATACCAATTACAAAATGCGAAATAGTTTGCTGTATGTTACCGCACCTCAAAATGGCTACATAAACAAAGCATTAACAGGTGGTATTGGAGTTACTTTTAAAGAGGGTGAGGAATTGGTTGGGATTATGCCAGCCGATTACGATTTGGCCGTGGAAACCTACGTAAAGCCCATAGACTTACCGCTTTTGCATATTGGCGAAAAAGTACGCGTACAGTTTGATGGATGGCCCGCAATAGTGTTCAGCGGTTGGCCCAATGTGAGCTATGGAACGTATGGTGCCAAGGTAGTAGCCATTGAAAATTTTATTAGTGATAATGGTAAATACCGAATTCTTTTAGCTCCTGATAGAAACGCCGAAACATGGCCCGAAGCCATCAGGGTTGGTTCTGGTGCACGAACCATTGCGCTTTTGGAAGATGTGCCTATTTGGTTCGAGTTGTGGCGACAGATAAACAGTTTCCCTCCTAATTATTACCAACCGGAAGGCAGCAATAAATTGGATAAAAAAGAAGCGAAAAAATGAGACTTTATATACTGAACATTTTCTTATTGTTTAACGCATTTGTTTTTGCGCAAGACAGTACATCGGTTATTTCTTTGGCTGAATATTTAAGTTATGTAAAAACCTATCACCCCATTGTGAAGCAAGCCAATTTAATCATTAATGAAAGTGAAGCAAAACTTATGAAGGCGCGTGGTGCATTTGACCCCAAGTTGGAAGTGGACTATGATAGAAAAAAGTTCAAGAACACCGAATATTACGATAAGTTGAATGCCTCATTTAAAATACCCACTTGGTACGGTATTGAACTAAAAGGAAATTTTGAAGAAAATGATGGACTCTATTTAAACCCAGAATCTTCAATCCCTGATGATGGACTTTACAGCGTGGGTATTTCGGTAGCATTGGCCCAAGGTTTTTTGGCAAATAAACGGATGACCATGTTGAAACAGGGCAAATTATTTGTAAAACAAGCCAAAGCCGACAGACAACTTTTAGTAAACAGCATTTTATACGAGGCCACATTAACCTATTTTAATTGGCTTAAAACCTATAATGATAAACGGGTGTATGAAAGCTTTCTTGAAAATGCCCAAATACGCTTTAACGGTATCAAAAAAAATTATGAAGTAGGTGAAATGGCAGCTATCGATACTTTGGAAGCCCGCATCGCCTTGAACGACCGAAAATTGAACCTTGAAAAATCGCGTATCAAATACGTTAAATCATCTTTGGAATTATCCAATTATTTATGGCTTAATGATAATACGCCTATTGAGATTAAAGACCATATCATTCCCAATACAACCACGTTTGAGACCATTGATGAAACCCTCAATACGTCTGCATTGAATCTTGAAAATTTGGATTTGGGAAATCATCCAAAGATGCAATCATTGGAATATAAGTTTGAAAGTTTAACATTGGAAAAACGCCTTCAGTCCAACAATTTGCTTCCTAAAATAGATTTGCAATATAATTTTCTATCACAAACGCCAGAAGTGATGCAATCGTTCAGCACATCGGCATACAAAAGCGGGTTGAATATTAGTTTTCCTTTATTTTTAAGAAAAGAGCGCGCCGATTTAAAATTGGCAAAACTTAAATTATTGGATACCGAATTTGAAATGAAATCGACACGAATCACATTAAAGAATAAAATTGATGCCATAACCCAAGAACTGGATTCTTATATACTACAAAATAATTACACCAATACTATTGTAGAAGATTACAACACCATGCTGGATGCCGAGGAACGTAAATTCTTTTTAGGCGAAAGTTCGTTGTTTTTGGTAAACTCCAGGGAATCAAAATTGATTGACGCCAAACTAAAAGCCATTGAAATTGAAAATAGTTTTTTCAACACCAAGGCAAGTTTGTTTAATGTATTGGCACCAACTGTGGAATAAATCCATAAAAAGGGGCAGCCATTTTATTAACCACCCTTTTTTTCAAATTAGTCACCTCTATTGATTATTGCACTAAATCTTAAATGTCATTACCGGTAAAGTGGCATGGTTTGCTACATCTTCGCCTACGCTACCTTCAAAAAAATGTGCCAAACCTTTTTTGCCGTGTGTTGGTATGGCTATCATATCGGCGCCCACTTTATTGGCTAAATTTAAAATACCGTCTTCCACCGTGTAATCCGACACATAATGGACATCTTTCATTTTATCCAAATTGCGCTCCGCTTTGGTAAAAAAATTAACCACACGTTTTTCAATTTCTATGGAACTTTTAAATCGGTCATTTGGTAAATTCACATAAACCATATAGACTCTCGATCCTATTTTTTCAAACATTTTAACGGCGTTCAAATAGGGCTTTATACAATCTTCTGAAAAATCGGAAGCAAATACCACCACTTCAAAATCAACATCTTTCAACTGGTTTTTCACAACAAGCACAGGTATATCGGCATGTCGCACAACCCGTTCGGTATTAGAACCTATAAAAAACTCTTTAACGCCACTGGTGCCTTGTGAGCCCATAATAATAAGGTCGGCATCATTTTTTTGTGCCACATCGTTTACTTCACTAAACACTTTAAAATGTTTTATAATGGGAGTGACTTTAATATCTTTCAAATAGTCTTTTTTAAGAAAACTTTCAAATTTCTGTTCAGAAAGTTTATAAAAGTAAACCGCTTTTTCATATTGCAGGCCATCGGAAGCCGTAAGCATGATATCGGACATTTCCAACATGTGCAATGCCAAAATTTCGGCATTGTTTTTTTTCGCTAGTTTCGCAGCGGTTTTTAGGGCGAATTCTGAATGTTCAGAAAAATCGATAGGTACAATAATTTTTTTCATTTGATTTGGTTTTAATTTTTTTTATGCCTGTCAGGGTTAATTATAATTACATACCACCCCTCCGCCTCTTGGCATTCCTAATAAATTCGGCATAAGCTCTCTCCTTTCAAAAAATGGAGGGATTTATATTATTATTTAATTCTTATAATGTAAGTCCTATGTAATTATTAGGTGCCATATATAATTCCATTTGGGGTTAGGGAGGTGTTATTTGTTATTGGATTACACCCCTATAATCCCCTCAAGGGGATAACCAACCGCATACACATAACGTAAACGTATTGTTTTCAATGTATTGTTTTTATCAATGAAATAAATTTTATCTTACGGCGAACCCACGTTTACAGTTAAACAGTCATCGAAAACAATTGGGTATTGGGTTGTTTTCGTTGTAATAATAAATCGAAAGCCATACATATATTTCTAACAAATGGCTGACCTTTGGTGGTAACTTCTATACTATTGGAATCTATTTGAAGCAACCCATCATCTTCCATTTCTTTTAATTTAATTAATACTTCCGGTAATTCTTTAAAGTATAACGCATGGGGTGTCCAATTGGTTTTAAACTGGCACATTAAATTAAGTATGTGTTTTCTTATGATTAAATCTTCTTCACTCAAAATATGCCCACGATATATGGGAATGATATTTTCATTGAGTAAATGATAATAAGCCTCAATCCCTTTTTCGTTTTGGGCAAACCCATACCAACTATCACTGATCGAGGAAACCCCCAACCCAATCATGGCCTGTGTTTTTGACGCCGTATAGCCCATAAAATTTCGATGCAACTTACCCTTTAGCATAGATTTATAAAGTGTATCGGTTGGCAATGCAAAATGATCCATACCAATTTCATGGTATCCCACTTGGGCAAGCAACTGTTTCCCTAACTCATATTGTTGGCGTTTTAATTGCGCCGTAGGCAAATCGGTATCATTAAACCCACGTTGGCCGTTTCCTTTAATCCAAGGTACATGGGCATAACTGTAAAAAGCCAATCTATCGGGCAACAAGGCTTTGGTTTTTAAAATGGTTTCCTTTATATGCTCAATGGTTTGAAATGGCAATCCAAAAATAATATCGTGCCCTACAGAGGTGTAGCCTATTTCCCTGGCTAAATCGGTTGCCCGCTTCACATTCTCAAAAGGCTGTATTCTATGAATGGCTTTTTGCACGGTTTCGTTATAATCTTGCACACCATAACTCACGCGCCTAAACCCCACATCAAACAAGGCCTGCAAATGGGCGCGGGTGGTATTATTGGGGTGTCCTTCAAAACTAAACTCATAGCCATCGGCCAATGTCGATTTTTGCAAGATGCCATGAATCAATCGCTTTAAATTTTCAGGACTAAAAAAAGTAGGGGTGCCGCCGCCTAAATGCAATTCCTTAATAATAGGTTTTTCGTCAAACAATTCCACATACAAACCCCATTCTTTTAAAACGGCACTTATATAAGGAGATTCCACACCGTGCTGTTTTGTAATGCGCTTATTGCAACCACAAAAGGTACACAGGCTTTCGCAAAAAGGCAAGTGGATGTAGAGGCTTATGCCTTCATTCAAGTTACTTTCATTAAAGGATCTTATCAAAGATGTTTTCCATTTTTTGAATGAAAAAGTCTCCTGATTCCAATAAGGGACGGTTGGATAACTTGTATAACGAGGACCCGCTATATTGTATTTATTAACTAACGAACTTACCATATTTAACAATTATGAGTCAAAAATAATGCATACGAGTTCAAAATAATATGATATAAGTCATATTCAAATTTGTAATTGTTTGATGAATGCACTAACTTTAGATAAAATTAAAACACAATAAAATGAAAAAAATAAGTTTACTGGCCATGGCCTTAGTAATGGGTTTAACATCCTGTAAAAATGTAAAAAAAGACACCGAAACCACAGAAGCGGAAGTGGTTGAAAATGAAGTGGCAGCACCTAAAGGGCTTACTGTACAACTGATGCCTAAAAGCGACAGTAGCGTAAGTGGTACCGTTGTTTTTACTGAAGAAAATGGCACCGTTAGCATGAGTGCTACCATAACCGGTCTAGAGCCTGGGGAACATGCCATACACATACACGAATCGTCTGACTGTTCGTCTGCTGACGGAAAATCTGCCGGTGGCCATTGGAACCCAACCTCAGAACCACACGGAAAATGGGGCGTCGAAACAGGATACCACAAAGGTGATATTGGCAACTTTACCGCAGATGAAAATGGCAAGGGAACCATTGAATTCTCTACGGATAAATGGTGTATAGGTTGTGGTGACGAAATGAAAGACATTATTGGCAAAGGTATTATTGTGCATGCCGGTGTTGATGATTTTACTACCCAACCCACTGGTGATGCAGGCGGACGCGTAAGTTGTGGCGGTATTATTGAATAAAAACCTAAAATAATTGCAAGATAACAAAAGAGTCAGGACAAGGGGATGAGTTTATTTACCGCTAATTCGCAAATTTTCTAATTAATTTTGATTCTGAAAATTCCGCTTTAAGCGGAATTTGCGCAAATTTATGCATCAGTATTAATGAAATATAAGTTTTAAAGAAAAAATCTGCGAATTTGCGGTTATTTTTTTACTCATGAGTTTGCCCTGACAAAAGAGTAACTTTTTTAAAAGTTGCTCTTTTTATTTAGTATCTTCACACCATAAAATCCCCGAATGCAATTAGAAATTCTTATTGAAAAATTCAAACAGAAAGATGAAAAGGCTTTCGAATCATTATACACTATGTATAGTGATAGCATGCATGGGGTTATCTACAATATTGTAAGAGACCATGATATTGCCCAAGAAGTGATGCAAGATGTGTTTATAAAGGCATGGCATAAAGCCGATAGTTATTCTGCTGAAAAGGGTCGGTTTTTCACTTGGATCTTAAACATTTCCAGAAACGCGGCCATTGATAGAACACGTTCAAAATCGTTCAAAAACTCAAAACAAAACCTTAATTCCGATTTTTTCGTAGATATACTTGAAACCCATGACAGTCTGGATGATAAAACCGATGCCATTGGTATTGCGAAATTTGTTGGCAAACTGGCAAAAAAATGCATTGAAGTTATAGAACTCCTTTACTTTAAAGGTTATACGCAAGCTGAGGCCTCTGAAGCACTTGATATGCCCATTGGCACTATTAAAACCAGAAACAGAAACTGCATACAAGAATTAAGAAACATGGTATTAAATTAAAGTGGACATTAAAGCATACATAGAATCTGGAATTTTAGAGCTATACGTAGCAGGCACCCTTTCTGAAAAAGAAAATAAGGAAGTGTATGCCCTGATGCAACAACATCCTGAAATACTTAAAGAGGTTATGGATATTGAAGCTGCCATTGTTAAACTAACAGCGGCTGTATCTAAAAAAACCAATGAAAACACTTTTGAATCCATAAAACAATATTTAGGCTTTAATGACCGTGAAAAGAAAGTAATTTCCATGGCGAAACCTAGATATGATTGGATTACCTATTCCGGTTGGGCCGCTTCCATTATTTTGGCGGCAGGTTTGTTATGGACGGTAAGCCAAAATAACCAATTAAAATCTGATATACAGACGGCCGAAATACAGCAATCGTTATTAGAAACCCAAATTGCCAATTCTAAAAACAGTTTAGAAGAAGCCCATACCTTAATAACGGTATTGCGCGATGATAGCATTACCCAAGTGCCATTGGCAGGACAAGGTAATTTTGCGAATACTTTTGCCAAAGTGTATTGGGATAAAAATTCTGAACGCATATTTTTGGATGCCCAAGGGTTGCCAGAACCACCCGAAGGTAAAGTGTACCAAGTGTGGTCTTTAACATTGAATCCGTTAACCCCAACCAGCTTAGGTACTATCGACAATTTTGCTACCGATACCAATAAAATTTTTGAAATTAAAAATGCGAACCAAAGTGAAGCTTTTGGCATTACTTTAGAACCTACAGGCGGTAGTGCATCGCCCACCATGGAGCAATTGTACACGTTGGGTGTGGTAAGTGCATCGTAAATTAAATCGGTTTTTTTCTAATTCCCTCAGATAAGCCTATGTAAAAAGTAGTTCCGCTGTCTGTTTCAATCTGCTAATGATAAGCCTAAAATAACGTGAATAATGGATAACCCTATTGAGCCGAAAATGGCCCTTCCCCAACCCTAAAGGCTGATACATTTTCTACATTTCAGGAATCTTTACACCCTTTAGGGAGGGGAAAAATAAAAATTCAATCTTAATTTTCTTATCCGTTATTCACGTTACAAAAGCTTGATGGATTTAACAGATTGTTACTTCATTGCTCATTCTCAATGGCGTTGCAGGTAAGCGCGTTAGGGATTGCAATGGAAAGCCCACAGCGATCCCGATAGTTATCGGGAGAGCGAGGACTTGAAATGAAAAGCCCGACCCTCCCGGATAGCTATCGGGATGGGTAACGCCCAAAAATAAAAAATCCCGCATAAAGCAGGATTCTATATTTTTCACAGACCTTACAGCTGGGGTGTCAAATATAGGACATTTAATAAAAAATAGTTCGTTCTGTTTTTTGTTCACATTTTAAGTCTGTCAGGGTTCAAAACCCTGACAGACTTAGTAAAATAAGACTTTCTGTTATTTTAAAAAATCATTATTGATTAAAAAAAAACGAAGTTTTAAATTTTATGTACTTAATATTTGACATCCCACCTTACAGCCCCGATATATATATATATCGGGATTAAAAACCTGTGAAATCTTGTTTATTAGGTGTTTACACAAACAACGGTCTTCCGGCCATCATAGCGTTTACTTTTACTTTAACGGCTTCTAAAGCCGATTCGTTTTCGTGGTTAGCGATCACATCGTCAATCAACTCTACTATTTCAAGCATATCAGCTTCTTTCAAGCCTCTGGTTGTAACGGCCGCTGTACCAACACGAATTCCAGAGGTAACGAACGGCGAACGGGTATCGAAAGGTACCATGTTTTTATTTACGGTAATATCTGCTTTTACCAAGGCCTGTTCGGCGTCTTTACCCGATACGTTTTTATTGCGCAAATCGATCAACATACAGTGGTTATCGGTGCCTCCGGAAATAATATTGTATCCTTTTTCAACCAAGGCTTGCGCCATGGTAGCGGCATTGGCTTTTACTTGTAATTGGTAATGCAAGAAATCATCGGTCAAGGCTTCACCAAATGCAATCGCTTTCGCTGCAATGATATGTTCCAACGGACCACCTTGGTTTCCTGGGAATACCGCAGAATCCAACAACGACGACATTTTACGTAAACTGCCATCTTTTAAAGTGATTCCGAAAGGGTTATCAAAATCCTGTCCCATCATAATCAAACCACCTCTGGGCCCTCTTAAGGTTTTGTGGGTAGTGGTGGTTACAATGTGGCAATGTGGCATGGGGTCGTTCAAAATACCTTTGGCAATCAATCCCG
>NZ_JBFVFE010000039.1:0-40617 GCF_052728615.1 Mariniflexile sp.
ATATTTTCAAATTTTCAGTTTCAAATTCAATTTAATTGTCAACAATATCGCTTGATAATTTTTTTTATCTGTTGCCTGGCAATGACAAAATCATTAAACTTCTGATTATTAATAGTATGCACTAATTCTTATGTAGAACTCGGGACTTACAGGTCAAGATTCCAGTTTAGGGAAATTTGTCGTGCACCCGATGCACGATATGAATCGACCATCTACAAAGATTTTGCTATGAACAAAAAAGGAGGATGTAGTTAACCGATTATAACAACTCTTTTGGCGAAATAACCAAATAGTTGTCTTTTTCATTAAAAACAATCACTAAATTTACAGCATCAAACACAAAATTGAATTGATTAATAGCATCATTAATTTAATTGTATTAAGTGTTTTATAACATATTTCAAACTCTCAAATTAATCTATAAACATCTAGATTGAATATTTTAAAGCATTTAATGTAAGCTATTAATTAGTATAATTTTTTTGTATGTGCATAAAAGGGGACCATCCGAAAATCTTGTTTCTATTAAAATTAACACAGTTTATTTCTGTGGTAGATTGCCATGTGCCATTTTTGAATAAAAAACATCATTTTTAATGTTGACCAAAACTAAAATTTACTTATCATCACCACACATGGGCGGATCGGAGCAACGATTTGTCAATGAAGCCTTTGATACCAATTGGATCGCTCCATTGGGTCCGAATGTAGATGGTTTTGAAAACGATATACAGCAGTACTTAGGAGGTAATTCACACGTTTCTGTATTGAGTTCTGGTACTGCCGCCATACATTTAGCACTTCAATTATTACATGTTTCACAAGGCGACGAAGTATTATGCCAAAGCTTTACGTTTTCGGCTTCGGCAAATCCCATTGTTTACCAAGGGGCCACTCCTGTATTTATTGACAGTGAACCTGATACTTGGAACATGTCTCCAGAATTGCTGGAGATAGCCATTATAGACCGCATTGAAAAATATAAAAAACCAAAAGCCATTATAGCGGTCCATTTGTATGGCATGCCCTATAAAGCCGATGAGATCAACGCTATTGCAAAAAAATATGATATTCCCGTTGTGGAAGATAGCGCCGAAGCATTAGGAAGTACCTACCATAACAAAGCTTGTGGAACGCTTTCTGATATTGGCATCTTATCATTTAACGGCAATAAAATAATAACAACCTCGGGTGGAGGTGCATTGATTGCCCATAATTTGGATTTAAAAAACAAAGCGGTGTTTTTAGCTACGCAAGCTAGAGACCAAGCACCCCATTATGAACATTCGCATATTGGGTTTAATTACAGAATGAGCAATGTGGTAGCGGGCATTGGAAGAGGGCAAATGGAAGTGCTTGATGAACGCGTAAAGGCAAGACGGCGAAACTTTGATTTTTACAAACAAAATCTATCAAAATATAATTCCATATCATTTTTGGAAGAACCCACAGGATTCTTTTCCAACAGATGGATTACCTGTATAAAAACGGATTCGTACAAGCAAAGAGAGCGCATGAGGCTCGAATTGCTGAAAGACGATATTGAATCCAGACCTTTATGGAAACCCATGCACATGCAACCGGTTTTTAAAGATTGCCTCCATTTTTCCAATGGTACATCCGAAGCACTTTTTGATAAAGGGCTTTGTTTACCAAGCGGATCCAATTTAAGTCCCGATGATTTGGATAGGATCCTTAATGCAATATCAAAAATCCCAAACCTATGATAAATAATTACTTTACCTATCTCTCACAAAAGTACGCTTCCAAGTGGCTTGTTTTGGCAATAGACTTAGCCATCGTTTTAGTGACCTTTTGCATGGCGTACTTTATCCGGTTCAATTGTACGTTCAATTTTGAATTCAATCAATTTTTATTCCAACTGCCGTTTGTATTGGTAGTGGCTACCATCAGCTTTTTTATTTTCGGTTCCTTTAAAAGTGTCATCCGTCATACCGGATTTACAGACGTAGTAACCTTATTTAAAGCAGTATCCTTTATGGCCATTATGAGTGCCCTGTTTGTAATTATCAATAAAGAGGTGGGTGTCATTTCAAATTTTACCATACCGCGTTCCATAATAATCATGCACACGTTGCTAAGTTTTGTTTTGTTGAGTGCCAGTAGGCTGGTTTTCAAAATGGCTTACAACCATTTAAAATGTAAATATGTATCTTCAAAAAGAGTTATAATTTATGGGGCCGGCGATTCTGGTATTGTAACTTATAATGCCTTGATAAGTAACGTAAAAGAACGGTTTGATGTTGTGGGTTTTATAGATGACAACTCCAGAAAAAACGGAAAATCCATCAATGGGATCTCTATATACCCTAAAAGCAAAATAGACCAGGAATATATTGATTTACACCATATTGATGAAATCATTGTAACAGCAGAGAATATTAACAAAGACACCTTACTGAATTTAGTGGGTTTAAATGTTAAGATAACCAAGGTGCCGCCTATTGAAAAATGGATTAATGGGGAACTGAATGTTCGCCAAATTAAACAAGTACAGATTGAAGATTTATTAGGTAGGGCACCCATAAAAATCGATAATCCAAATTTATTAAATGAGTTTAGCGGAGAAACTGTTTTAATCACAGGGGCTGCGGGATCCATAGGTAGCGAGCTGGTTAAACAGCTTTCAATTTTTGATGTGAAGCACCTTGTATTGGTAGATCAGGCAGAGTCACCACTTTATGATGTGCAACAGGATTTGATGCGTGATGGCAAACATAATTTTACAGCGATTGTAGCCGATATAAGAGATGGTTTAAGGATTGACAGTGTATTTCAAGAGTTTATACCAACCATGGTTTTCCATGCTGCGGCCTATAAGCATGTACCATTAATGGAAAAGTCTCCTTATGAGTCCATAAAAATAAATGTTAATGGCACCAAACTTTTAGCAGATACATCATCGCGCTATAATGTTAAGAAATTTGTGTTTATTTCTACAGATAAAGCCGTAAACCCAACCAGTGTTATGGGGGCTACCAAGCGTATGGCAGAAATGTACATTAGCTGCTTGCAAAAAGAGAGCAAAACCAAATTTATTACCACCCGTTTTGGTAATGTGTTGGGTTCCAATGGTTCGGTAATTCCATTGTTTAAAAAACAAATTGAAAATGGAGGGCCCTTAACCTTAACACACGAAGACATTACACGGTTTTTTATGACCATTCCAGAAGCCTCCCAATTGGTTTTGGAGGCAGGCACTATGGGCAAGGGAGGCGAAATATTTATTTTTGATATGGGCGAGTCTGTTAAGATATATGACCTTGCCAAAAATATGATCAAGCTTTCCGGACTTCGTTTTCCGGAAGATATCGATATCAAAATCACGGGATTGCGCCCCGGTGAAAAACTTTATGAAGAGCTATTGGCGAATGGAGAAAACACCTTGACCACATACCATAAAAAAATATTGATCAGTAAGACCAGAGAACTTGATTATGCGGCCATAAAATCTGAGATTGAAGAGCTTTGTATTACCAACCGCTTTCAAAACAATAATATTGTTATGAAAATGAAACAGTTGATACCCGAATACAAATCCAACAATTCAGACTATGAACGGTTTGACAAAAAAGTCCAAATCTATAAAAAAGTGAAAGGTATATTGAATGATAAATCGGATAAATTATCCAACACCGTTTAAATCTATTATTTTTCATTAAATTGCTCCCCAAATAATATCATTGATGAATAAATCCATTTTAACAAGAAAATTGGTTATAGTATTATGTGCAGTTAGTTTATTCCTAACATCATGTACAACCAAAAAAGATGTTGTTTACTTTCAAAATGCCAAAGATTTTGAGACTATAGTAAATACCGACACTTTTACCTCAAGATTCAAAATTAATGACATTGTAAGCATCAATGTATCTGCTTATGATCTAACTGCTGCAAAACCATTCAATTTAATTGTTGAAAGTGGACAAAATAGCACCCCAATAGATTACTTGATAGATACTGAAGGCAATATAGATTTCCCTGTTTTGGGAAAGATAAAACTGCTAGGGCTGACTGTGGAAGAAGCTAAACAACTTTTTAAGGAAAAGCTTTCAAATGGCTATCTAAAAGACCCTGTTATCAACATTCGTATCTTAAATTTCAGAATTTCAGTGCTTGGCGCCGTAACTTCCCCTGGGGTGTATCCAATTTCTGGAGAGCGCATCAACATATTGGAGGCTATAGCCAACGCGGGTGATCTAGACCTTAAAGGAAGAAGGGATAATATATTGGTTATAAGAGACTTTAATGGTGCCAAAACATACACGAGGATAGATATCACAAATAAAGAAGTGTTTAACTCGCCTGTTTATTTTTTAACACAAAATGACGTGGTCTATGTTCAGCCCAATACATCAGCCATTAGTGGTTCAGGTGGCGATCTGAGAATAGGACAGTTTTTGGGATATGCATCATTTGTAATGACTGCCATTCTTTTGGCTACTCGTTTCTAATAAATTTAAAAATGGAATCAAATCAAAATATAATAATACCTTCTGGAGCCTCCAATAGCTTTAATTTAAAGAAAACTATTTTATTGTACGTAAAACAATGGAAGTGGTTTGTTTTAAGTCTGCTTGTTTGTTTTGGGCTGGTTTATTTATATTTAAGATATACAACACCGCAATATTCGGCCATGGCCAACATCATGCTGGTAAGTGAAAATGATAAGTCTTCTCCGGGTGCCGCACTTAGTGATCTGTCTCCTTACACAAATAGTACGAATGCTGAAATTGAAGATGAAATATTGGTTTTTAAATCAAGGGGCGTTATCAAAAATGTTGCAAAAAAACTAAATTTAAATGTACAATATTTTACAAAGGGCCGCATACTGGAATTCGAACTTTATAATAGCGCACCCATTGCGGTCAATTTTATAGCTTCCGACTCCATATTGAATAAAGTCGATTTTAATTTTTTTATAGATATTACTTCCGAAACGGCTTTTGAATATAAAATATCGGAAACTGATACTCCCAAAACCATATCGTTTGGAGAAAACATTCCTACTTATTTTGGTAGTATGGTGGTAACGCCTAAATATAAAAATGCGAATTCGTTAATTGGAAATAGCATACGGGTTGAAGTAACGCCTTTGAATGCCGTGACCGATTTTTTAAGAAAACGAATAGAGGTCTATCAAGCGGCAAGTGAATCAAAGGCCCTGAATCTTTATTTAGTGGATCCCATTCCCCAAAAAGCAAAGGATATTTTAAACGCCTTGATTTATGAGTACGACCAATACACCTCTGAATTAAAGAACATTCGATCAAAAAATACGGCTGATTTTATTGATTCGCGTGTGCAATTGATTGCCTCCGATCTTGTTAGTGTGGATGATAGCATCGTACGGTTTAAAACAGGAAATAAATTAACAGATGTGAGTTCGGAAGCTGGACAATTTTTAAGTTCAAGCGCCCAAAATGAACAAGCATTGACGGAAAGTAAAACACAATTGCGGTTGTTGAATTATATGGACGAATCGGTGGGTCCAGACAGTTCCTTAAAAGCCATACCTTCTAATTTAGGTATGGGAGACCCTGCTTTAAGTGGGCTTTCTGCTCGATATAATGAGCTGTTGGCCAGCAGGGAAAAACTTTTGCAAAGTGCCGGGGAAAAGAATATTGTGGTGGTTCAATTGGACCAAACATTAAATAACATTAGGCAAAGTTTAAGCCAAAGCATAAATAATGCAAAGAAGACCTTAAACATTCAGATAAACAGCCTTGAAAACCAATCCAGCAGAATTAGTTCTAAAATATTTTCTGTACCGGGCCAAGAAAGTAAATTAAGAGGTATCGAGCGTAAACAAGGGATTAAGGAATCTTTATACTTGTATTTATTGCAAAAAAGGGAAGAGGCTGCCATATCTTTGACCTCCACGGCACCAAATCTTAAAATATTGGATGAGGCTTATGATTCCGGTAATCCTATATCCCCAAATGGCAAGATGCTATACATTGGGGCGCTTTTCATTGGTTTTTTAATCCCTTTTGGAGCGATTTATGTCTCAGATCTATTGGACACCAAGATCCATAACAAAGAAGATTTGCAAAAAGAAATCAATCACATAACCATTTTGGGAGAAATCCCAAAAGTGAATGAGGGTTCCAAAAAACAAGGAAGTTTATTGGTTGAAAAACATGACAGGTCCATATTATCTGAATCATTTAGAATTATCAGAACGAATTTTGATTATGTGAGACGGGGTAGAAAAATTGAAAATTATGATAACGTCATCTTTGTTACATCGACTATTTCTGGCGAAGGAAAATCCTTTTTTAGTATCAATACCGCACTCACTATTGCCAATACCAATAAAAGGGTTTTGTTGATTGGTGCCGATATTAGAAATCCTCAAATACACTCGGCAATAAAAAAACAAGTCAAAGCAGGTGCCTCCGAAGTTGGTTTTACGGAATATTTGGTGGATAATTCAATTTTGTTGGGAGAAGTAATTAACACGTACACCATTAACGATATAAAAATAGATATTTTACTTTCCGGCAAGGTGCCACCAAATCCTGCGGAATTATTGATGACCGACCGGGTAAAGGAATTGTTCGATACGGTTTCAGGGCAATATGATTATGTTATTGTGGACACCGCGCCTGCCATGTTGGTTACTGATACCTTATTAATAAGCCAGTATGCCGGACATACCATTTATATAACAAGGGCAGGTTATACCGAAAAACAAATACTGAACTTTGCTAAGGAACTTCATGAGAACCATAAACTTAACGGCATGATGCTGGTAGTTAACGATGTAAGTCAAGGGAATTTTGGATATGGTGCCCAATATGGTTATTATGGAGCGCAAAAAAAGAAAGGTTTTTTTAGAAGGAAATCTTAAATAACTGAAAAAGTAGCATTCGTGTTTTTAATTAAATACAAAATTTTTTCCTCCATTTTTTTATCGATAGCTATTTGGAACAGTTTTTCTATTTGTACAAGGTTGTGGGCATCGGTACCCACAAAATCCATGAATTCTTCTTCTATTAAATGCAGTGCCGTTTTCTGCACACTTTTACCATAATGATCACTCAATGAGAGCAAATTGAGCTGAAATAAACATCCTAAATCCTTTAGTTTTTTATAATAGTGTAAGTTATTATGGTAATAGGAATATCTTTCAGGATGGGCTAAAACGGGTGTATATCCCTTCGTTCTGATTTTAAATATAAGGGTCTCTAAATTTATTGGAGGCTGTAAATAGGACATTTCAACCAGCACGTGATTTTTTTTTAAAGTGAACAGATTGCCTTTACCCAATAACTTTTCAAAATGACTGTCAAGCATGTATTCTGCTGCAGGATTGATGGTGATTTTGCCAATAAGTTTTTTATCTAGGTTTTCCAATAATAATTGATAAGCATCCCCAATGGTTTCATCAGTATTGGGATAAAAATCCTGCATGATGTGCGGGGTCGGTATAAATTGCTTTACGCCTAATTCCTTTAGCTTGTTGATTAACAATAAAGATTCCTTGACGTTTTTTGCACCATCATCGATACCTGGGAGGATGTGATTGTGGATATCCACAAAATCTTCCAGTAAGTCCTTTAAAAATATTTTTTTGGTAAAAAGATTCAGCATGTGGTACATGGTAAAATTATCAAGGTACAAAAATGCGATAATTACGACGCATAAAATTCAAAGGCGTCCATTATAATATCATCATCAACCAAACAATCCATTCGTGGTTTCCCTATGGCCTCCAACAATACAAAATTGATATTGCCATGGTTGTTTTTCTTGTCGTATTTAAGCAATTGCATGATGGCTGCATATTCAGATTTTTCGATGGTTACTTTTCCATAATAATCTATAAAAAGGGTTTTAATATGATGTGCAACTTGCTTTGGAAAGCCAGCTAGTTCGGTTGAGATATAAGTTGCCAAAATCATACCTATTACAATGGCTTCACCATGTAACAAGGTTGTTTTGTCCGGACTGCTTAAAAAGTAGGATTCAATGGCATGCCCAAGGGTATGCCCAAAATTTAAAGTCTTCCTTAAGTTATTTTCAAAAGGATCTTTTTCAACGACATTCTTTTTAATGATGACAGATTCATAAATCAATGCATCTAAATTATGTAAAGAAAGCTTTGATAGATCTTGAAACTTGTTCCAATAGTTTTCATCGTTTATCAAGCCGTGTTTCAGCATTTCCGCCAAACCAGAGCGCATGTGGTTTTGTGGTAATGTATGTAAATAGTAGGTATCTATAAGCACCAGGTCAGGGTTGCTTATCACACCTATTTGGTTTTTCAAATGCCCCAGGTCAACACCTGTTTTTCCGCCAACCGAGGCATCAACCATGGACAATAATGTGGTGGGCACATTTATATAAGCAATGCCACGCTTAAAAGTACAGGCTACAAAACCACCTAAATCGGTAATAACGCCTCCGCCTATATTAATGAGCAAACTTTTTCTATCGGCATCCAATTCCGATAGCGTATTCCAAACACCCACACAGGTATCTATGGTTTTGTTCAGTTCTCCAGATTCTATTTCAATGATTTCGATGCTAACATCTGTTTCAATTTTTTCTAAAAAATATGGTAAACAATGTTGGTGGGTATTTTCATCTACCAAAATAAAAATTTTAGAAAAATTACGTTTATTGAGGTGTTCGTTTATAGAAGGATAACAGTTGTTTTGAAAATGAATGGTACAATTATGTGTTGCAATAGAATCCATGAAAAAGTTTTTTTTTGAAAACACGAAATTAAGGAGATTTTATATAAAATGATAACTTGCGGATAATTATATTTGCACTAAATATTGAGTATAATGCAAAGAAACAACCCTATTTTTGATAATACCGAAATCGCTTTTGCTTTAAAAAACGACTCGGAAATGGAACGTGCCTACTTTTTGTTCAAAATGATCTCCATTGAACCATTAGTAAGAATAGGTGCAGCAGCCACAAATTTTGCGCTTAAAGCGCACTTGCCCATTGAGGGACTTATAAGGTCGACTGTTTTTGATCATTTTTGTGGAGGCGTGAATGAAGAAGATTGCTTGCCCGTTATTAATAAAATGTATGAAAAAGGGGTAAGTTCGGTTTTGGATTTTTCGGTGGAAGGCAAAGAAAGTGAAAAAGAGTTTGATCATGCCAGAGATGTTACCCTTAAAATCATTGAGTTTTGTAAAGAAATTAAAGCCATTCCTATAGCGGTGTTTAAGCCCTCGGGCTTTGGCCGCTTGTACTTATATAAAAAAGTAAGTAAAGGCGGCACTTTAACCGATAAAGAACAAGAAGAATGGCACCAGGTTGTAAAACGGTATGATATGGTTTGCAAAAAGGCCAAAGCAAGCAATGTCGCCATTTTAATTGATGCAGAAGAAAGTTGGATGCAAGATGCCGTTGATGCCTTGGTAACACAAATGATGGAAAAATACAATACCGAAAAACCCATTGTTTTCAATACCCTGCAAATGTACAGGCACGATCGGTTGGCGTTTTTAAATAATGAGCATAAAAAAGCGAAGGAAGCGGGTTATTTTGTTGGTTACAAGCTAGTGCGCGGTGCCTATATGGAAAAAGAAAACGAAAGGGCCCAAGAAAAAGGATATGAATCACCAATTTGTAAAAATAAAGCGGCTGCAGATGAAAACTTTAATTCAGGTTTAAAATATATGATTGATAACCTAGAAGATATGTCGGTATTTGCAGGGACCCATAATGAAGAAAGCTCCTATTTATTGATGGATTTAATGGAAGAAAAGGGTTTGGAGAATAACGACCCCAGGGTTTGGTTTGGCCAACTGTACGGTATGAGCGACCATATAAGTTTTAATTTGGCAAACAAAGGATATAATGTGGCCAAATATGTACCCTTTGGGCCTGTAAAGGATGTGATGCCTTATTTGATACGGCGTGCAGAAGAAAATACATCGGTAGCAGGACAAACAGGTAGAGAACTGGCGCTTTTAACAAAAGAAAAAAACAGACGTAAAACTTTGTAGTTTCTACATACAACTTTTAGCACATGACAAAAATTTTAGAATAGAAATATAAACCAAAAATACATTTAGTGTATTAAGGTTTGTTTGTATCGCAGACCTCACAGGTTTTCAAAACTGTGAGGTCTTGATTATCCTAAAAAGTACTAGTAGTTTATTTCTAAAAATCAATTTTTGCGATGTACTTAGATACAACTCAATAAACTGATTTAAACTTTTTACATTTAAGCGAAAATTAGTCATTTTTTGACCAATTGAAGACTTTTTTGAGTTACATAGCAGAGCTATGGAAGGAAAAAAAGGCGAAAAGTGGGTAAAAAAGAGCCTGCCCCAAATTTAGTTTGGGGGCAATTTTTTAGCAAATGGAAAAAGTTTAAACCAGTTCAATAATATCTTCTTTATTTCTTGAGGAGATTGGTAAGGAATAATGTTGAGTAGTTTATTCCAATCTATATTTTCAACTATTTTTTCATCCTTTCGTGTTACCCTAAAAATATCTTTATCTGTAGTAGCTGACAATAATTCGTTTTTCGAAATAATTTCTTCATGATGCTTTTCTCCGGTACGTAAGCCCGTAATTTTTATTTCTACCGCTTCCTTTTTTTCTGGAAAACAATCTATAACACAATTTGCCAAATCCATTAATTTTATAGGGTCTCCCATATTGAAAGTGAATATTTGTCCTTCCAATTTATTAAAAGTGGCAATTTTTAAAATTAAATTGCAAGCTTTGTATTTGTCTATAAAATAGCGCGATGCGGTTTCACTGGTTAGTGTTAAAGGCAAGCCAGAGTCCAATTGCTTTTTAAAAAGAGGCAGTACGGAACCATTGGACCCCCCATGATATTCCCAAAACGCGTTATTGAAAACTGGGTACCGCTTTTTTGTGATAGCTGTACGATATAATTTTCCGCAATGAGTTTTGACATTCCCATAACGCTTGTGGGGCTTACCGCTTTATCGGTAGAACTAAACCACTATGGACTAAAGTGCCATAGGTTTTTAAAACAGACTGAAAGTCTGTTGCATTCGTGAAATAGATAGTAAATTATTTACGCCCACCTTTTCAGGAAACGAGAGAATTCGTGAAAATTAGTGCGATTCGTGGCAAAATTTTTAGAAGCTAAAGCGAGATGCACTAAAGTACATAGTTTTAACTCTATTTGAGACCAATAAAAACGAATTTTTTAACAGCGTGCTTTACTGCCAAATCTGCCCATAGTTTGGTGGCCAAAATATTTGTTTTAACAGCTTCATACGGATGCGCTTCCATTAAAGGCACATGTTTATAAGCCGCCGCATGAAAAATCAGTGTGGGCTTGTGGGTCTTGAAAAGATATTCAACAGAATCCTTTTCAGTAATATTTAAAAGCAAACATTCTATTTTATTTGAATCTTCATTTTCAAATTCCTCAATTAAATTATAGAGCGGGGATTCGGCTATATCGACAAGAATAAGTTTTTTGTAATTACATGCCAGAAGATGTTTGTCAAGTTCGCTACCAATGGAGCCGGCAGCTCCCGTTATTAAAATGGTTTCATTGGCAAAATCAAAGTTTTGAAATGTTTTTTTAGTTTTTCCGTTCGGATGAAATAACCCAGAATCTTCAATGAGTAATTTTATATTATTATAGGTGGTTTGGTTCATTTGATGCACATTCGGTTAAGTGCTGTTTTCAAGGGGTGCAAAACATTTCCAAAGTAGGAATAATATGGGGCTTATGCAAACCAGAATACGCAACAAGTTTTACTTAGTTACAACTTGTATGATTGTAATAAAGATAAGTTTTAAATCGAAGAAAAAATTCCGTTTTTCAATATACGTTTTGTTGTATTTAAGTTTATCTGGAATGATGGTTTTTATAAAGAATTCTTCTGGATTTTCGGCGGCTTTTAAAAGTTCTACCTCGTTTCGGTATTTTAATGAAGCAAGCCCCGTAATGCCCGGACGAACCACAAATATCTTCATATCGTCTTCACTATAAAAATTGACATAATAGCGCAATTCCGGTCGGGGACCCACAAAGCTCATATCGCCTTTCAGAATATTTATGAGTTGCGGTAATTCATCCATTTTATAGCGCCGTAAAAAATAACCGACCTTGGTAATTCGAGCATCATGGTTTCCTAAAGTAAGCAATCCTTTTGTTTCGGATTGGGTGCGCATGGTCCTGAATTTATAGATATTGAAATCTTTATTGCCTTTTCCAACACGGCCTTGAATGAATAAAATAGGCCCTTTGGAATCTAATTTTATTATAATGGCAATCAATATAAGAATAGGAGCAAGGAGCATGGATCCAGCTATAGAAAATACGATATCAAAACAACGTTTTGCAATCATTACTGTGCTATTCTGAAATTGGTTATCGTGGCGATGCTATCGCAGTTTTCAACAGTTAAAACAATGTCTTTTTTATTGTATGATCCTTCCACTTGATACATTCCGCAAGGTTTTTGTCTCGCATTGCTTTCCGGAAAATTAATATTTCCCTTTTTTAGTACATAATTTATGGCTACGGAATCTACATGGTAGGTAGTTAATTGCGTGTGGATGTTATTGGAATATACAATTTTCTTTAATCGAATGTTTTTTAAGACGCGGGCGTCAGGACCATAGCTACAAGAGGTTTTTTTTCCATTTAAAAAGAAAGCCAAAATTATTAATCCAAGGGAAAATCCTCCAAGATAATAACCAATACGTTGAATAAGTTTCATTAAATTTCTTTAGGTGTAGTACAACAGGTTCTTTTGGGCAGCAGATCAAACGCTTTTAAAAAAAGGTCTAAACAACTCATAATGAACTCTTTTATTTATTTTAGTTTTAGGGTTATCCACTTAAAAATCAAGAGTTTGATTATCAGGCACCAAATAAATGAAAATGTAAATTCAAATTTATGCAGCAATCTCTTGTTTTTATTGTGGCTTATAAATTTCTCTTAAGTACATGACAACAATTTATTAACATCAAATTATTAAAAAAAACTCCTTAAATAATTCCTCCCCTTTTTTCAAGGGGTAGAGCCTGTACCGATTTTTTGGTATACCGATAGGCGGAGGGGTCGACTTAAATAATTTTTTTAATGAAACATCTTTTTTTGTCATGTAATAAAAATTTTTCAATATTTGTTAAATTATCTTTAAAAACGTTAACCAAATTATTTTTCATAAACATAATTTAACCCCTCCGCCCATGACCATTTTACTAATCTTGATCTTTATCTTTTGGCACCTCCCCTTGAAATTAAGGGGAGGACTTTACAAACTACTTTTTTCAACTTAAACTAAAATTGTTCTCGTTAAAGTAACCTCCTTTTTTCAAGGAGGGGTGCCGATTGGCGGGGTGGTTGTATAATGTTATTATCAAACTCCATTTGTTAAGTGATCTAAATGGGTAACCCCATTTAGTTTTTTTTGCTTTGTGTGCCTCTGTGTTAGCTTTGTACATCTCTGTGCAATAACTGTAATACAAAGATACACGAAGAATTACACGTCCCGATAACTATCGGAATCACAAAGATACTTGGGCTTTTAAAAGCGTTTGCCCTATTTTGGGCATTTCTTTTAAAAAATAATCAAATTAATATCGCTGTAATTCAAATCGAACCACTCACCAACGGGCTTGCTGGTTAAAATTCCGTGGTAAAAATACAATCCATTTTTTAAACCTCTATCAAATCGAAGGGAATTTTCCAAACCGCCATCTTCAGCGATTTTCAATAAGTAGGGTGTAAAAATATTACTGATGGACACAGAGGCCGTACGGGAATATCTGGCAGGAATGTTGGGCACGCAATAATGGACCACCCCGTGTTTAACAAAGGTTGGTTGTTTGTGGGATGTTACCTCGCTGGTTTCAAAACAGCCACCCATATCGATACTGACATCAATGATAATGGCCCCTTTTTTCATGGATTGCACCATGGTTTCCGATACAATTATTGGTGAGCGGTTGTTGCCTCTTACCGCTCCAATAACCACATCACAGCGTTTTAAGGCTTTGGTCAGATTTTTTGGTTGCAGGGTAGAAGTAAACAAAGGCCTGCCCAGATGCGTTTGGATGCGCCTTAATTTAGTAATCGAATTATCAAAAATCTTTACGTTGGCCCCTAAGCCTATAGAACTTCTGGCCGCAAATTCGCCCACCGTTCCCGCACCCAGAATAACAACTTCTAAAGGGGGCACCCCACTAATATTTCCAAACATCAAGCCATTGCCTCCTTTGGTGTCTGATAACAATTCCGAAGCAATCAAAACGGAGGCCGTACCCGCAATTTCGCTCAAGGTTTTTACTGCCGGATAAGTACCGTCAGAATCTCTAATAAACTCAAATGCCAAGGCAGTAATCCGTTTGGATGCGAGTGCCTCAAAGTATTTTTTAGTCTGTGTTTTTATCTGTAAGGCAGAAATCAATATAGTTTGAGGGTTCATTAATTTTACCTGCTCTAAACTTGGCGGTTCTACTTTTAGTATCATGGGGCAAGCAAAAACTTTGGCGGTATCGTTAGTTATTTCCGCCCCGGCTTCACTATAGTCCTTATCGCTAAAATTAGCACCATCGCCAGCACCAGATTCAAGCAAAACCCTATGGCCGTTACTTACCAGGGCAAAAACAGCATCGGGTGTTAAGCAAACACGTTTTTCTTGAAAAGCGGTTTCTTTTGGAATACCGATAAATAATTCTCCTTTACGCTTAAATATTTCAAGAGTTTCTTCTTGTGGCAAGAGTTGTTGCTTGGTAAAGGGAGATAGTGATTTTGCCATGGGTCATTCAGTTTACAAAAATCAAATTACAAATAAATTTTTTATTCCTTTGGAACATTCCAAAAATAGTTATTTTAGTTTTAAATATGCTTAATTAAGCTTTTAATCGGATATTTTAAAATTGAGCGAAATAACTTTAAAACAAATAAGGAATAAGCATATAAAGATTTAAATTAATTCTTTAAGTTTGTATATATAAACACATATATGTTTAGATTCATATCCTCTTTTTTTTTATTTCTTGTTTCGGTATCAGCGGTAGCGCAAAGTTTTGTTTTAGATGGTTTGGTGGTTGACGAAAACAATCGTCCCATAGCTTTTTCGAATGTGGTTTTGTACCACGCAGATGGTTTGATTATTGCTGATGGCACCACGACAAACGATGAAGGTGTTTTTAAATTCGAAAAGTTAAAAGCCAATAACTATATTTTAAAAATAAGCTATTTGGGCTTTGGGGAAAGCAGCATGAACGTCTCCATTTTGAAAAATACAAACATGGGGCTTATTGTTCTTAAAGAAAAATTACAAGATTTAGATGGTGTTACCATTGTAGCAAAACGGCCTACGGTAACACGTATGGTGGACCGATTGGTTTTTAATGTGGAAAATTCAACGCTTTCAAACAACAATGTACTGGATGTTTTAAAGCATACGCCCGGGGTGTTGGTCCAAGACGGTGCTATTACCGTAAAAAGCAAAGTGCCAACCGTTTATATAAACGACAAAAAAGTACAATTATCGGCCAACGACATACAACAACTTTTGGAAGGAACATCGGCTACCAATATAAAATCCATAGAGGTTATAACAAACCCACCTGCTAAATATGAAGCCGAAGGGGGCGCGGTGCTTAATATTGTTACCAGCAAAAACATCATAGCAGGTTATAACGGAAGTGTTTTTGGGAATTACAAACAGGGGAGTGCATACCCAAAATATTCCCTTGGAACCAGTCATTTTTTTAAAACCGATAAATTAAATACGTATTTAAATTATAGCATCAACCCAAGAAAGGATTACAGGCACAATAACGAGTTTATAAATTTTATTGAAAACAATCAAACAAGATCCAGTTGGGAAACAGATTTTAAAAGGACCCGGGAAACTTCAAACCAAAACATCAATGCCAATATTGATTACCAACTAAATACTAATAATAGCATTGGGTTTTCTACAAGCATGTTGATTTCTCCCAGAGAAAACACCAAAACAGTTGCAAACTCTTTGACCGAGGTTTTTAATGCCAGTAGTGTTTTGGATTCTACATTTAATACCAATAATAGTTCGGTTGACGAGACTTTCAATGTAGCTTTTACTTTAGATTATATCCATAAGTTTAAGAAAGAAGGCGAAAAACTATTGCTGAGTGCACATCATACCAATTATGCTTTTTCAAGTTTTCAAGATGTAAACACCGGTTATTTTTTGCCCAACGAAAATACAGCATTTAGAAACAATAACTTTCAAACATTTTCAGGTCAAAAAATAAAGCTATACACTGGACAATTGGATTATGAATTGCCAATTAGTGCATCTGCTCATTTTGAAACGGGATTGAAAGTGTCCCATATAAATTCTGAAAGCGTTCTTGATCAATTTATATTTGAAAATGGTATAAAAACTGAAGACTTAGAAAATTCAGATGTTTTTTTATATGATGAAATCAATTATGCCGCCTATTCCAGTTATTCAAAAGATTGGGAACATTGGAGTTTTAAATTAGGACTAAGAACGGAATACACCGATATTAAGGGAAACTCCTTATCAACAAATACCGACAGTAACAACGATTATGTTAAGTTTTTCCCGTCTTTTTATCTGTTAAATAGGCTGAACGCCAATAACGAAATTTATTTTAACTACAATAAACGTATTTACCGCCCCCGTTACAGTGAATTGAACCCATTTAAATATTTTCTGACCGATAAAGCTTATATAACAGGCGACCCCAATTTGAAACCGCAAATTGATGATTTGTTTACTTTGGGCTATACATTCAATAAAAATTACACATTTGAATTTTATTATAGATATGAAAATGACCCAACGCTTCAGTTTACCTACCAAGATAACGTTAACAACCTCTTGATACAAAAAAACACCAATACCGATGTGTCTATTTCGTACGGTTTGGATTTTACAACCTATACCAAATTACTGACACGTTGGAGCTTGTATGCGTTAACATCTTTTTTCTACTATAAAAATGATTTTTTCACGGTTGAAAATAATGGTAAATTATATAGTGCGGACAAATGGTCGGCATACGCTGAGATAATAAATTATTTCTATTTTTTAAAAGACAAGAGCCTAACATCTGATGTTTCATATACCTATATATCACCCATAAACAATGGGCCTACAGATTCGAGCACGAGATCTGGGTTGGATATTAATTTAAGAAAATCACTTTGGAACAATAACGGTGCCATCAGTATAGGGGTAACGGATATTTTTAATACTCAAAATTATAATACGGTTACCAGATATTTAAATCAGGATATTTATTCGAATTTAAAAAGGGAAAACAGATTGTTTGTATTTGGTTTTACCTATAAATTTGGAAATTCCAATTTAAAAAACAACCAGAAACAAATTGATTTGGAAGAGCGTGACCGATTGAACCCAAAAAACAATTAAAAATATTGCTTTATTTTATCCCAAAATGATTTTGGAGATAATTTAAATTCTTCTTCCAACTCTTCCAAAGATTTATCTACTGTATTTATTTTATTGAATATTCGGGCCCTTATTAAATATATAGAAGGTATTATAACAGCCATTATAGGGATCAAATACATCAATTGATTTGAATCAAAAAACTGTATATCCTTATTTATGGAATCGAACGTTTGATAGGAGTACATGGCAATTGGAACTAAAAGTACATGATACCACCAATGGCGGCAGGTAAAAAACCAAATAAATAATAGATATAAAGGGATTAACTTACCAGTCAAAACCCACATAGCAACATTTGCACCATCAAAATAACCACTATCATATGTAAATAAAAAAGTGTTCCAAACTCTTGTTTCTGGAACACTTTCATATAGATAAAACAAATAAGGGGTAATAGCGATTAATGTAGCAATAATACTACCAAAAACTATATTCCGACTTATTTTTTTAGTCTGAAATTTTGACTTTTGTTTTGTCAACTTTGATTGTTGTGGTTCCATCTAGGTTATATGCATTTACTGCTTGAGCCGTAAACAACATGCCTCCGAAAATCGCCATTGCGATTAAATACTTTTTAGTTTTCATTTTATAAGGGATTTAATTAATTAATTACCTCAAATGTAACTAAAGACTATACTGAAGGAAGTGCTTAAATGTTAAAATAATGTTAAAAACCCGTTTTTTAAAATTTCCTGCTGTGGGTTTCCCGTAATACTTCAATGTTTAGAGCTTTTTTGTTGTCTATCTTACTTGTTTTTATGTTTTTACTGATGATTTTTTTATTTATTTCAGTGTCAAAATTCTGTTTTTTTTAGAATCCAATTCCAAATGTACCACGTTAAAAGGATCCATTAAAATGCTCTCAATTACCTCCGGCCATTCAATCAAGATCCAATGGCCGGAATCCAGATAATCCTCGATCCCAAAGTTATAGGCTTCCTCCATGTTCTTGATCCGATACAGATCAAAATGGTAAATCTTATCATTCCCTAACCCATATTCGTTTACTATTGAAAAGGTTGGGCTGCTCACTTCGTCTTTACACCCCAGTGCTTTTACCAAGGCCTTAACTAAAGTGGTTTTACCAACACCCATGTTTCCATAGAGCAAAATTGTTTTAGTGCTGAGTTGCCCTATGAGTTGGTTTGCAACCACTTCCACGTTTTTTAACTGATAATTTATTTCCAACCGACAGCAATTAATGGACAATATTACTAATAAAATATGATAAAAACTAATAAAAAGTGTATTTTACCGATGTTTTTGGTATTATGTAGATTATTTTGGATTAAAAACCACAAACGGAATGATCATTTCTTCAAGCGAAACCCCTCCATGTTGGTAGGTGTTCCTAAAATAACCCACGTAATGGTTATAGTTATTTGGATAGGCAAAAAACAGGTCGCTTTTTGCAAAAATATAAGAGCTGCTCATATTAATAGAAGGCAAGTGCACTTCCTTGGGGTCTTTAAAAACCAAAACTTCCTTGCTTTCATAGGTTAAGCTACGGCCAGTTTTATAACGCAGATTTAAACTGGTATCTCTGTCACCTATAACTTTTGATGGGTTTTTCACATTGATGGTCCCATGGTCGGTGGTCAGAATAAGTTTAAAACCTAGTTGTTGTGCCTGTTGTATCATTTCCAACAAGGGGGAGTTTTTAAACCAACTCAAAGTTAAGGATCGGTACGCTTTATCATTGGATGCCAATTCCTTAACAACTTCCATTTCGGTTTTTGCATGCGAAAGCATATCGACAAAATTATAGACTATAACCGATAAATCGTTGTTTTTTAGTGTCTTAAAGTTCTCAACAAGCTTTTTTCCAGCTTTTAGATTGGTTATTTTATGAAATTCATAGCTAAAATTGTTTATCCCAAGACGTTTCATTTGGGTTTCTAAAAAATCGGCTTCATGCAAATTTTTACCCCCTTCGTCTGTATCATTTTTCCAATATTGCGGAAAAAGTTTTTCCATATCACTGGGCATCAATCCAGAAAAAATGGC
The DNA here is from genome assembly GCF_052728615.1 of Mariniflexile sp. Lineage (NCBI taxonomy): Bacteria > Pseudomonadati > Bacteroidota > Flavobacteriia > Flavobacteriales > Flavobacteriaceae > Mariniflexile > Mariniflexile sp. The sequence continues at coordinate 19,452 of NZ_JBFVFE010000039.1, forward strand.
ATTTCTGGCATATTGGGTCGCCGTTGGTAAAATACTGTAAAAGGCCTCTTCTTTTTCTTTTTTATAATGGTTGTTTATTATGGGCTCAAAAACTTTCCATTGGTCGTAGCGCAAATTATCAACAACAATCAGTAGGGTAGGCTGCTCTTTACTAAGTTCTGGTGCAATTTTTTCTTTAAAAAGGGTGTGCGACATGATGGGGGCATCCGTTTTATGCTCAAACCATTTCGCATAGTTTTTTTCAATAAACTTCCCAAACTGGATGTTGGCTTCCGTTTTTTGGGATTCCAAAATCTCAAACATACCGGCATCTTCAATATCTTCCAACTGGATTTCCCAATAGATCAATTTTTGGTACAAACTGATCCATTCTTCATACGAATTTACCATAGACAGATCCATGGCTATTTTTCTAAATTCCTGCTGGTAGTTTGAGGTTGTTTTTTCTGAAACCAATCGGGAGTGGTCCAAATTCTTTTTTAAGCTTAATAGAATCTGGTTGGGGTTTACGGGTTTTATAAGGTAATCGGCTATTTTATTGCCAATGGCTTCTTCCATAATGTATTCCTCCTCACTTTTGGTAATCATGACCACGGGAAGGTTATCTTGCTTTTCCTTTATTTCATTTAAAGTTTCAAGACCCGTAAGTCCCGGCATATTTTCATCCAAAAAAACAATATCGAAATTTTGGGCATCTAAAACTTCAAGGGCCTCCGTGCCACTTTTACAGGTGGTTACGCTATAATTACGCTGTTCTAAAAAAAGTATATGTGGTTTTAGCAAGTCAATTTCATCATCGACCCAAAGTATTTGTATGGTATTCATTAAAATATATTTAATAATCGTTAAAGGTAATTTGTTTTTTATATTGAACTGGTTTAAACTTTTCACATTTAAGCGAAAATTAGTCATTCTTTAACCAATTGAAGACTTTTTTGAGTTACATAGCAGAGCTATGGAAGGAAAAAAAGGCGAGAAGTGGGTGAAAAAGGTCAATTTTTTAGCAAATGGAAAAAGTTTAAAACAGTTCATTGTCTATTATATAGACATCATATAATTATATTTGTGTTTGTAAAAAATAAACTTTGAACAAACTTAAAATATTAAACGACCCAATTTACGGATTTATTACCATTCCAAATTCGCTCATCTTCGATTTGATACAGCACAAATACTTTCAGCGATTACGGAGAATTACCCAAATGGGGATGTCTTATTTGGTATATCCGGGGGCGCACCATACCAGGTTCCACCATGCCATTGGTTGTGTGCATTTAATGCAAAAAGCAGTGAATGTGCTTCGTTTTAAAGGGGTTGCGATTTCTGATGATGAAGAAACGGGACTGTATGTTGCCATTTTATTGCACGATATTGGCCATGGGCCTTTTTCCCATGCCATGGAACATAGCATAGCGGATGGGGTGTCGCACGAGCATATTTCATTGCTTTTTATGGAGCGTTTGAACAAAGAATTTAACGGAAGTTTAACGCTTGCCATCCAAATTTTCAAAGGCCAATACCCGCGAAAGTTTATGTGCGAACTTATTTCTGGGCAACTGGACATGGATAGGGCCGATTATTTAAAGCGCGATAGTTTTTATACAGGTGTGGCAGAAGGCAATATAAATAGCGAACGTTTAATAACGATGCTGCATGTGGTTGATGATGGTTTAGTGGTTGAGGAAAAGGGCATTTACAGTGTTGAAAAGTTTATTATTGCCAGACGCTTAATGTATTGGCAAGTGTATTTGCATAAAACAGGACTGGCCGCTGAACAATTACTGATCAGGGTTTTACAGCGCGCAAAGGAACTGCACGATAAGGGGCACAAACTACAGGCAAGCAAGCCTTTGCTGTATTTTTTGGAAAACAAAATTTCATTAAAAGAGTTTAATGATGATACTTTGGATGTTTTTGCCGAATTGGACGATTTTGATATTATCTCGGCCATGAAACACTGGCAGCATGATTCAGACTTTGTGCTCAGCAATTTAAGCGACATGATTATCAATAGAAATTTATTGACAATCAAGTTGAGGAAAAAAGCCATTCAGGACCAAGCCTTGGAAAAACATATTTTGACGCTAATGCACAAGTACAATATCAGCAGAAGCGAAGCGCAATATTTTGTGTTTTCCGGTAGTATTTCAAACCAAGCCTATCAAGAAAAAACCAAGACCATAAACATTTTGCATAAGTCGGGAAAGATTGAGGATATTGTAAAGGCATCGGACCAACTTAATTTAAAAGCACTATCAAAAACGGTCACTAAATATTATATATGTTACCCAAAAGAAAAACTTTAAGACATTTTTTCTATTTTTGCACATTGAACTGGTTCAATCCAAAAAGTTTAAACCAGTTCATTAGATAAAAAAACAACAAACATTAAAGTGTGAAATTTACAGCCGAACAAATAGCAGGGATACTGGAAGGCGATGTAGTTGGAGACCCAAATGCTGAAGTATGGAAACTTTCTAAAATAGAAGAGGGCTTTGATGGTTCTTTAACTTTTTTGGCAAACCCAAAATACACACCTTATATATATAGCACCAAAGCATCTGTTACTATTGTAAATAAATCTTTTCTGCATGATGATGATATTAAAACCACGCTTATAAAAGTGGAAGATGCTTATTTGGCCTTTTCAAAAATACTTGAATATTACAATTCCATTAAACTCAATAAATCCGGTATAGAGCAACCTTCCTTTGTTTCAGAAAGTTCCCAATATGGAGACCATGTTTACATAGGTGCTTTTACATATATTGGAGATCAGGTTAAAATGGGCGATAATGTCAAGATTTTCCCTAATACCTATATAGGTGATAACTGCGTTATTGGAAACAATACGATTATTTATTCTGGAGCAAGAATATATTCAGAAACCATTATTGGCAATGATTGTGTTATAAATTCCGGCGTTATTATAGGCGCCGATGGGTTTGGTTTTGCCCCAAATGAAAATGGGGGTTACAATAAAATTGCACAAATAGGGAATGTTATTATAGAAGATAATGTAGATATTGGGGCAGCCACTACCATAGATAGGGCAACACTGGGCTCTACCATTATACACTCAGGCGTTAAGTTGGATAACCACATACAAATTGCACACAATGTCATCATTGGTAAAAATACGGTAATTGCAGCTCAAACGGGAATAGCAGGTTCCTCAAAAATTGGCAGCAATTGCCAAATTGGAGGTCAAGTAGGTATAGCGGGGCATATCACTATTGGTAACAATGTGAAAATCCAGGCGCAGTCTGGGATTGCTCGAAATGTAAAAGATTTTGAAGTGCTTCAAGGTTCACCAGCCATAGCATTATCCGATTATAATAAATCTTACGTTCATTTTAAGAACTTACCCAAAATTGTTAAAAATATAACTGATTTAGAAAAAAATAAATGGGAATAGTAAATACTGAAATAAAGCAAAAAACTATTGGGAAAGAGGTTTCTTTAACAGGCGTGGGTTTACACACAGGAAAAAATGTTACCTTAACATTTAAGCCTGCTGAAGCCAATAGCGGACTAGCGTTTAGGCGTATGGATTTAGAAGGCATGCCCATTATAGAGGCCGATGCCAATTATGTAACCAATACGCAACGTGGTACTTGTTTGGAAAAAAATGGGGTCATTATTCAAACCTCAGAGCATGTACTGGCTGCTTTAGTTGGGTTGGATGTTGATAACGCCATTATTGAACTGAATGCATCAGAACCGCCAATAATGGATGGGTCTTCCAAGTTTTTTGTTGAGGCCATTGAAAAAGCAGGCGTTATTGAGCTTGAGGATTTTAGGGAAGAGTACGTTATTACAGATGTGATTTCTTATACAGATGAAGAAACTGGCAGTGAAATTTTAGTGATGCCCGCTAAGGAATACCAAATCACCACGATGGTCGATTTTGGCACCAAAGTTTTAGGAACACAGAACGCCACATTAAACCAGATATCCGATTTTAAAGATCAAATCTCCAATGCCAGAACCTTTAGTTTTTTGCATGAAATTGAAATGCTGTTGCAAAATGGATTGATTAAAGGAGGTGATTTAAACAATGCCATTGTGTATGTGGACAAACCTTTATCGGCAGAAACCATGGAAAAACTGCGGGTAGCCTTTAAAAAAGATTCCATTGCGGTAAAACCCAACGGTATTTTAGACAATCTGACGTTGCATTACCCAAATGAGGCCGCACGACATAAATTGTTGGATGTTTTAGGAGATTTAGCACTTATTGGTACAAGGATCCGTGGTAAAGTAATTGCAAACAAACCGGGCCATTTTGTAAACACACAATTTGCAAAAAAGCTTTCTAAGCTTATTAAGAACGACAGGCGTAACAACGTGCCCAATATAGATTTGAGCCAAACACCGCTTATGGATGTGAACCAAATCATGGCGATGTTACCGCATAGACAGCCGTTTTTATTGATAGATAAGGTTTTTGAACTTTCTGATGACCATGTTACGGCCATGAAAAACGTAACCATGAACGAGTCATTTTTTGCTGGTCATTTTCCGGGCGCACCTGTAATGCCGGGCGTTTTGATAGTGGAAGCAATGGCACAAACGGGTGGGATCTTAGTTTTAAACACCGTTCCAGATCCAGAGAACTACCTAACATTTTTCATGAAAATGGATAATGTGAAGTTTAAACAAAAAGTGGTTCCGGGCGATACGCTCATATTCAAATGTTCGTTAATCACACCCATCCGTCGTGGTATTTGCCACATGCAAGGCTATGCCTATGCCAATGGGAAACTGTGTGCGGAGGCGGAACTGATGGCTCAAATTTCTAAAGTGAAATAAATATAGTACCCTTTTAACCTGTTTTATTAAGTACATGACAAAAATTTATTAACATCAAATTATTAAAAAAAGCTCCTTAAATAATTCCTCCCCTTTCTTCAAGGGGAGGTGCCGATAGGCGGAGGGGTCAACTTTAATAGTTATTTTTATGATATAAGATTATTTTTGTCATGTACTAAACCTTTTTTATATCAATAAAAAATAAATGAACCGAGCAATAACTAAAATTTTCTGTGAAACGAAAACAGTATATTGCGAACACGTTTTTACCACTTTATCAAAATTAAAATCATAAAAATGAACCAACCGCTAGCTTATGTTCACCCAGGTGCCAAAATTGCAAAAAACGTTGTAATTGAGCCGTTTACAACCATTTATAACAATGTAACGATTGGCGAAGGTACTTGGATTGGGAGCAACGTTACCATTATGGAAGGTGCCCGAATAGGCAAAAACTGCAGTATTTTTCCAGGTTCTGTAATTTCCGCAGTGCCACAGGATTTAAAATATAATGATGAGGAAACCACAGTTGAAATAGGCGATAATGTAACCATCAGAGAGTGTGTTACCATAAACCGAGGTACGGCAGATAGAATGAAAACAGTTATTGGAAACAATTGTTTGATTATGGCGTATTGCCACGTGGCACACGATTGTATCATCGGTAATAACTGTATTTTTTCGAACAACAGTACGCTTGCAGGGCACATTACTATTGGCGATTACGTGGTTTTAGCGGGTATGACAGCGGTACATCAATTTGTTTCTGTTGGAAGTCATGCGTTTGTAACGGGCGGGTCTTTGGTCCGTAAGGATGTGCCGCCATTTGTAAAAGCAGCTCGTGAACCATTGTCTTATGTAGGAATTAATTCTGTTGGATTAAGAAGACGCGGATATTCAACCGAAAAAATCAGGGAAATACAAAATATCTATAGAATTCTTTATCAAAAAAATTATAATAACACGCAGGCTACAGAAATTATTGAAGCTGAAATGGAAGCTACTCCAGAGCGTGACGAAATACTTCAGTTTATAAAAGATTCCCAAAGAGGTATTATGAAAGGGTATTTTAAAGCAAATTAATTAAAAGATAAAAGAAAATAGAGGATAGAAAATAGACTTAATCTTAAAACTCTACAACTTAACAACAAACATCAAACAAAAAAAATGGCAACTACAAGTGATATTAGAAACGGATTATGTATTAGATATAATAATGATATTTATAAAATTATAGAATTTTTACACGTAAAACCAGGGAAAGGGCCTGCGTTTGTTAGAACGAAAATGAGAAGTGTATCCAACGGAAAAGTGTTGGACAATACGTTTTCTGCTGGACATAAATTAGAGGATGTGCGTGTTGAAACCCACAAATTTCAGTTTTTATACAATGATGGTGAGTTTTATCATTTTATGAATACGGAGGATTATACACAAATTCGTTTACTGGAAGCCGCTTTGGATAACCCAGGCTTAATGAAAGAAGGTGAGATAGTTACGGTAATTATTAATACCGAAGACAACATGCCACTTTCAGTAGAAATGCCTGCAAGCGTTATTTTAGAAGTTACGGCTACCGAGCCTGGTATAAAAGGAAATACCGCTACCAATGCAACAAAACCTGCCACCGTTGAAACGGGTGCTATTGTAAATGTGCCTCTTTTTATCAATGAAGGCGATAAAATTAAGGTAGAAACCGAGAAAGGCACGTATAAAGAGCGCGTTAAAGAATAATAAAAAGATAATAGTATAAAGTACTGAGTACAAAGACTCAATTAAACGATAGTCTTAATACTTGATACTTATTACTTAATACTTAATTGAAATGAAATTCCCAAACCCATATACCTTATTACAAATAGCAGAATTGATCAATTGCCAGTTTATAGGCGACGATAATTTTCCAGTATTGGGAATGAACGAAATCCATGTTGTTGAAGCAGGCGACATTGTTTTTGTGGACCATCCTAAGTATTACGATAAAGCTTTGAATTCCGCAGCAACCATCATATTGATTAATAAGGAAGTGGACTGTCCGGAAGGAAAAGGGTTGCTCATCAGCGACGACCCGTTTAGGGATTTCAATAAACTAACCAATCATTTTAAGCCATTTAAAGCGGCTACCAGTAGTATTTCAGATTCTGCGATAATCGGTGCCAACTCAGTCATACAACCTAATTGCTTTATTGGTCACCATGTTGTTATTGGCGAAAACTGCACCATTCATTCCAATGTGAGCATTTATGATGATACCGTTATTGGAAATAATGTGACGATTCACGCAGGCACTGTTTTAGGAGCCAACGCTTTTTATTATAAAAATAGGCCCGAAGGCTTTGATAGATTAAAATCTTGTGGACGCGTGGTTATTGAAGACCATGTGGATATTGGTGCCAATTGTACCATAGATAGGGGCGTAACGGGCGATACCACCATAAGGGAAGGCTCCAAATTGGATAATCAAATACAAATTGGGCATGATACTGTTATCGGTAAAAAATGCTTGATCGCTTCTCAGGTTGGTATTGCAGGTTGTGTGGTGGTAGAGGATGAAGTGACGTTTTGGGGACAAGTAGGGTGCACAAGTGGTGTTACCATTGGAAAAAAAGCGGTTCTATTGGCAAAATCCGGAATCAGTAAATCATTGGAAGGTGGCAAGAGTTATTTTGGCGTTCCTGCCGAAGACATTCGATTAAAATATAAGGAACTGGCTTCCATCCGTCAGATTCCAGAAGTATTGGAATTGCTGAAATCTAAAAAATAAATATAAAATGCCGTTTAAAATAGTTTCAAAAAAATTACTTTTGCACAGCTTTACCTAAGATGAGTTTTAAATAAAAAATATAAATAATGAGCGTTTTAGTAAATAAAAATTCAAAAATAATAGTCCAAGGCTTTACAGGAAGTGAAGGCACTTTTCACGCCACCCAAATGATTGAATATGGCACCAATGTGGTTGGCGGTGTTACACCCGGTAAAGGCGGTCAAACCCATTTGGACAGACCGGTGTTCGATACCGTGAAAGACGCCGTTGAAAAAGTGGGAGCAGACACCACCATTATTTTTGTGCCACCGGCTTTTGCTGCCGATGCCATTATGGAAGCCGCCGATGCGGGCATTAAAGTGATTATTACCATTACAGAAGGTATTCCCGTTTCTGATATGATTACGGCAGCAAGTTATATTAAAAATAAGGATTGCCGATTGATCGGTCCAAACTGCCCTGGTGTTATAACGCCTGGGGAAGCTAAAGTGGGCATCATGCCAGGGTTTGTGTTTAAAAAAGGAAAAGTGGGCATCGTTTCCAAGTCTGGAACATTAACTTATGAAGCTGCAGACCAAGTTGTTAAACAAGGCTTGGGAATTACAACCGCCATAGGTATTGGTGGCGACCCCATTATTGGGACGACTACTAAAGAAGCTGTTGAGCTGTTGATCAATGACCCCGAAACTGAAGCTGTTGTGATGATTGGAGAAATTGGAGGGCAATTGGAAGCAGATGCGGCCAATTGGTACAAAGCAAGCGGCAGCAAAAAGCCCATTGTAGGTTTTATAGCTGGCGAAACAGCTCCTGCTGGCCGTACTATGGGGCATGCTGGCGCGATTGTTGGCGGAAGTGATGATACGGCACAGGCTAAAAAGAAAATTATGAGGGCATGTGGTATTCACGTCGTGGATTCACCCGCAGAAATAGGTAAAAAAGTTAAAGAGGTTTTAGGATAAAATCTAAATATATTTGTAAAAACCTCGCAAGAATTTGTGAGGTTTTTTTATTTGAAACAACTTGTAATTAGTATATTTGGATTTACAACGATTAACCAACTAAAGGAACGAATCTATATTATCGATAATTTATGCATTCGTGACCATTAAAACATATCAGATGAAATTATTAGAAGGAAAAACGGCTATCATTACAGGTGCCAGTAGAGGTATAGGTAAAGGTATTGCGCAAGTATTTGCTGAACAAGGTGCTAATATTGCATTTACTTATAGCAGTTCTGTGGAAGCTGCGAATGAATTAGAAAAAGAGTTAAATGCCCAAGGTATCAAAGCAAAAGGCTACAAAAGTAACGCAGCTAGTTTTGATGAAGCACAAAAATTGGCGGACGACGTAGTTGCCGAATTTGGCGGTATCGATATTTTAGTTAACAATGCAGGCATTACAAAAGATAATTTGCTAATGCGCATGAACGAAGCGGATTTTGACACGGTTATTGAAGTGAATTTAAAATCGGTTTTCAATATGACCAAAGCGGTGCAAAGAACCATGCTCAAGCAGCGTAAAGGCTCTATCATCAATATGGGTTCGGTGGTCGGTGTAAAAGGCAATGCAGGCCAGACCAATTACGCCGCTTCCAAAGCTGGGATTATTGGTTTTTCTAAATCGGTTGCCTTGGAACTAGGTTCCAGAAACATAAGAAGCAACGTGGTGGCGCCCGGTTTTATTGAGACTGAAATGACCGCTAAATTAGACGAAGAAGTTGTAAAAGGATGGCGCGCAGGCATTCCTTTAAAACGAGGTGGCACCCCAGAAGATGTTGCCAATGTGTGTGTTTTTTTAGCGAGCGATATGAGTGCCTATGTAACTGGGCAAACACTGAACGTTGATGGCGGCATGCTTACCTAATTAAGATTTACGAATTATGATTTACGATTTTAGATTGTAAATCGTAAATCAAAAATCAAAAATCGTAAATCCATTGTACATCATACTAGCCGGAATATTAGCCTTATCACTAGCGCTTTTCCAGTATTTTAAGAATAAAAAAAGCATGTCCGCACTAAACATGCTTTTTTTGTTTTTAAGATTTATAACCATTTTCTCAATTTTAATATTGCTCATAAACCCTAAGTTTGAACAAATTAGTCTATCCATTGAAAAACCCAATTTGATTGTTGCGGTCGATAATTCCAATTCTATACTCCATCTCGGCCAAGAGGCAAAAGTTACTTCTTTGGTCGATAGATTAGCCAATGACAAAAAACTAAAGGAAAAATTCAATATTCAATTTTACACCTTTGGCGAACAATTAAAGGCATCGGACAGCATCACGTTTACCGAAAAACAAACCAATATAAATAATGCTTTCAACCAGCTGGCACAAATATATAGGCAATCCATTTCTCCAACTATTTTAATTACCGATGGCAACCAAACGTATGGAAGCGACTATTCATATACTAATTATAAACAGCCTATTTATCCCGTAATTTGTGGCGATACCATACAATATACGGACTTAAAAATAGAACAGCTTAACGTAAACAGGTATGCGTATTTAAAGAACCTATTTCCTATTGAGGCTATTTTAAATTATAATGGCGACTCTTCTGTAAGCTCTCGTTTTATTGTAGCCAATGGGAGTACTGTGGTCTATTCAGAAAATATAAGTTTTTCCAGAGAAAATAATTCAAAAATAATAAACTTCAATTTGCCGGCAAGTAGTGTTGGTGTGCATGTATATAAAGCGACTTTGGAACCTTTAAAAAGCGAAAAGAACACCATTAATAATTCCAAGAACTTCGCTGTAGAGGTTATGGATCAAAAAACCAAAATAGCATTGGTAACAGATTTTATCCATCCGGATTTGGGTGCTATCAAAAAGAGTATAGAAAGTAATGAACAGCGCTTTGTATCTATTTTGAATCCAAACGAAGTTTTAAATCAAATTAATGATTTTCAATTGGTTATATTGTATCAACCAAACAATAAGTTTAATAAATTATACGAATCGTTAAATTCAGAAAATAAAAATAGATTTACTGTTATCGGGACTAAATCCGATATAAACTTCCTAAATAAAATCAACCCAAGTTATTCGTATGAAATAACAAATCAATTAGAATCCTATCAAGCGGCATTGAACAAAAACTATGGGGCATTCTTAATAGATGATATGGATTTTGAATCTTTTCCACCGCTGAATTCACATTATGGATTGGCAACTTTTACTGTTCCGTTTGAAACTATTTTAAACAAAACCGTGAATAGGGTTTCTAAAAACAATCCCTTATTGGCAACTTTTGAAACGAACGGTAGGCGGGAAGCGGTATTGTTTGGCGAGAATATTTGGCAATGGCGCGCCCAGAGTTATTTAAACAACAAATCGTTCAACGCATTTGACGATTTTATAGGGAAACTCGTTCAGTATTTAGCAACAAACAAATTAAAAAGCAGGTTGAATATTGAATACGATTCATTTTATTATGGCAATGGCAATGTGATCATTAGAGCGGAATATTTCGATAAAAATTATGTTTTCGATGCTCGTGAAACCCTTAATATAGTGGTAAAAGACATAGTTTCAAACGAAACTAAAACCTTTCCGCTTATTTTAAAAAACACGAATTATCAAGTAGACCTAAGTAGTTTGCCACCTTCTGAATATCAATTCACGGTAAGCACTTCCAAAGAAAAAATAGCTTCTTCTGGAAGTTTTAAACTACTGGAATACAATGTGGAACAACAATTTTTGAATGCCGATGTTACAAAATTGCAACAATTGGCTACTAGCAGTAACGGCAAAAGTTATTTTATTGACAGTACCGAAAATATGGTAAATGATTTTTTAAGCGATAATCGGTATGTAACTATTCAAAAAAACAATAAAAATAGCTTACCTTTGATAGATTGGAATTATCTACTCATCATTATCGCTTTAAGTCTGTCTTTAGAGTGGTTTTTAAGAAAATATAACGGATTAATTTAAACAAAACAAATAAATGGAAAAATTACCAAAAATAGCATTGCCAGCAATAATTATTGCAATCATTTTAATTGTAGTATTCGCCAAATCGGCCGTAACCATAGGCTCTGGTGAAGCTGGGGTACTTTATAAAACTTTTGACAACGGGGTTGTAACAGATAAACCACCTTTAGGCGAAGGCTTTCATATTGTGGCGCCTTGGAATAAAGTGATTATTTACTCAGTACGTCAACAGGAACTTTTTGAGAAAATGAAAGTACTGTCCTCAAACGGATTGGAAATACAAATTGATGCCTCAGCTTGGTACCTGCCTGTGTATAAAGATTTAGGGAATTTGCACCAGACTTTAGGTGAAGACTACTTACAGCGCGTTATACAACCAGCCATCCGTAGTGCCGCGCGTAGTGTTGTTGGGCGCTATACGCCAGAACAGTTGTACTCTAGCAAGAGGGATGCTATCCAAGATGAAATATTTTTGGAAACCAAAAAGATTTTAGAAAAACAATACGTGCAATTAAACGAGATTTTAGTGCGCGATGTTACCTTACCGGGAACTATAAAGGATGCCATTGAGCGTAAATTGAAGCAAGAACAGGAATCGTTGGAATATGAGTTTAGATTGGTTACAGCAGCAAAAGAAGCTGAAAAAGTAATTATTGAGGCAGAAGGTAAAGCGGAGTCCAACAGAATATTAAGTGCCTCATTAACCGATAAAATCTTACAAGACAAAGGTATTGATGCAACCATTAAATTATCAGAATCACCAAATACCAAAGTCATTGTAATTGGTTCGGGAGATAGTGGCTTGCCGTTAATCTTAGGGAATAATTAAATAAAATAATTCAGAAATTTTAAATATATTTTAAAAACTAGTCAATTATTTTCAATTAAAAATACATAATATTCAATACGATTAAGTTTTGTTAAAATTATTTGGATTTATTGACTATAATTACTGATATTTGCACCAGTTAAAACAAAAAATGAGCTTTATACAATCACATCATCACCATTTTCAAATTTGCCCTCAAGCGAAGTGAAGATGTATTGAATAAAATCAACATATTTTTTAAACCCGTTTGAGACCATCAAGCGGGTTTTTTAATTCCCGTGAAAACGGGAATCTTTTATCCCGAAAACGGATAACCATTAAAATAATTAAAAATGAGTACGTTAAGAATTGCAGTGCAAAAAGCAGGTCGTTTACACGACGAATCCATGGAATTACTAAAAGATATCGGTATTTCCATTGATAACGGCATCGATCAATTAAAAGCTTCGGCAAGAAACTTTCCTGTGGAGGTTTTCTATCTTAGAAATGGCGATATTCCCCAATATTTGAAAGATGGCGTGGTTGATGCCGCCATTATTGGCGAAAATGTATTGATTGAAAAAGGTAGCGGCATCATTATAGCCGAAAAATTAGGTTTTTCTAGCTGTCGTGTTTGCATCGCCGTGCCAAAAACCATGGATTACAACAGTATTTCAGATTTAGAGGGTAAACGCATAGCAACATCATATCCAAACACGGTTCAAAATTATTTGGATGAAAACGGCATCAAGGCAAACCTTCACATTATTAACGGATCGGTAGAAATAGCGCCCAATATAGGTTTGGCCGATGCGATTGTTGATATTGTTTCCAGCGGAAGCACGCTGTTTAAAAACAATTTGAAAGAAGTGGAAATGATTTTAAAATCGGAAGCGGTTTTAGCGGTTTCGCCTATTTTGGATGATGGAAAGCAAGCTATTTTAAACACGATCCAGTTTAGGATCCAATCGGTTTTAAAAGGTAGAGGTTCTAAATATGTTTTATTGAACGCACCCAACGATAGAATACAGGCCATTATTAATGTGCTGCCCGGGATGAAGAGCCCAACGGTTTTACCTTTGGCGGAAGCGGGGTGGAGTTCGGTACATTCCGTAATCAGTAAAAACGAGTTTTGGGATGTGATTGATGAATTAAAAAAAAATGGCGCTCAAGGTATTTTGGTTTGTCCTATTGAGAAAATGGTACTTTAATCATTCCTGCGAAGGCAGGAATCCCATCATCGAAATACTTAAAGCTTTTAATTAAGTGGTTTTATTCAAAAAATGGTATTAATTTAAAATGACCGTAAAAGTAACTGACAAAATTGACCAAGAATCTTATGACAAAATTGTCCAATTACTCGTTGAATATAATTCAAGTAAAACACAACAGTTTGGAAATGAAATTAACAAACCGATTGAAATAATTGCCCGAAATGAAATGAATGAAATTGTTGGTGGACTTTATGGGCGTTCGCTTTGGGGAACATTAGAAATAAAAACTTTCGTTGTGAAAACCGAAAACAGAAACGAAGGAATTGGTCGTAAATTAATTAATGATGCGGAAAAAAAAGCTAAAAACCGGAATTGTAGATTTATTAGTTTGGACACTTTTTCATTCCAAGCACCTGAGTTTTATGAAAAACTCGGATTTAAAAAAATTGGAACCGAAACTGATTTCCCAAAAGGATTTGAAAAATATTATTATCGAAAAAAATTAGATGCTTAAAGCTAATATTTTCTATTTAAAAGATTCCCGCTTTTGCGGGAATAAAAAAAGTTAAGATGCAAATAATAAATAACCCAAATAAAAGTGATTGGTCGGGGATCTTAAAACGCCCCACGCAAACGGTGGACGATATTGAAGCCACGGTCAATCAAATTTTTGATGAAGTTCGTCAAAAAGGTGATGATGCCATTGCGAAATACACGTCGTATTTTGATGGAATTACTTTAAAATCAAGTGTTGTTACCAAAGAAGACATTCAGAATGCCATTAAAAATGTCCCCGAAAAACTTCAAAAGGCCATAAAATCCGCAAAAAAAAATATCGAGTTATTTCACGCTGCACAAAAAACGAGTAAAATAGAAGTTGAAACCACCAAAGGCGTAAAATGCTGGCAAGAAAAACGACCGATTCAAAAAGTAGGATTGTATATTCCAGGAGGCACGGCACCTTTGTTTTCAACAGTTTTAATGTTAGCAGTTCCTGCACAAATTGCGGGTTGTAAAGACATTGTATTATGTTCTCCACCAAATAACAATGGGGAATTAGCACCCGAAATTTTGTTTGCTGCCCAATTATGTGGCGTTACAAAAATTATTAAAGTGGGTGGTATTCAAGCCATTGCCGGTTTAACTTTTGGCACTAAAACGATTCCGCAGGTTTATAAAATTTTCGGACCGGGAAATCAGTTTGTAACGGTTGCAAAACAGTTGGCCACCAAACATGGTGTTGCCATTGATATGCCCGCAGGCCCTAGTGAATTGTTGGTGGTTGCAGATGAAATGGCAAACGTTTCCTATATTGCATCCGATTTGTTAAGTCAGGCAGAACATGGTACGGACAGTCAGGTTATTTTGGTGTCAACATCAAAGGAATTAACGCAATTGGTTTCAAAAGAAATTGAAAAGCAAATACGTGTACTTCCGCGTAAAGCGATAGCAGAAAAAGCGATAGCAAATTCAAAGCTTATTTATGTTGAAAACCACGATTTGGCACTACAATTAATAAATGAATACGGTCCCGAGCATTTTATAATCTGTACAAAAAACGAGGATTTTTATGTAGATGGCATTACCAATGCAGGTTCGGTTTTTATTGGTAATTACACCCCCGAAAGTGCGGGCGATTACGCATCAGGAACTAATCACACGCTACCAACCAATGGTTTTTCTAAAGCCTATTCGGGAGTTAATTTAGATAGCTTTTTAAAGAATATGACGTTTCAGAAAATAACTAAAGAAGGCTTGTTGAATATTGGGGAAACCATCGAATTGATGGCAGAAGCCGAAGGGTTGTACGCACATAAAAATGCGGTTTCCATTCGATTAAAGGATATAAAGTAATTTGTCATTTCCACGAAGGTGCAAATCTCATGAACCCAGTTCTAAGCTTATTATGAATACAGATTTCAATTTAAAAAATATAATCCGCCCCACCATTAAGGCTTTAAAGCCGTATTCATCCGCACGCGATGAATTTCAAGGTGTGACCGATAATATGGTGTTTTTGGATGCCAACGAAAATCCTTTTGAAAATGGTGTAAACCGTTATCCAGACCCGCAACAGGGGAAATTAAAGTCTGTTTTATCGGAAATCAAAAGCATTCCGACAAAAAATATTCTTTTAGGAAATGGTAGCGACGAAGTTTTAGACCTTATTTACAGAGCGTTTTGTGAGCCAAATCAGGATAACGCCATCATTTTACCACCAACTTACGGCATGTACGAGGTGCTCGCCAATTTGAATGCCATTGCTATTAAGAAAGTTAATTTAGATGCTGATTTTCAGCCAAAAGTGGAAACTATACTTGAAAGTGCCGATAGCAACAGTAAATTACTTTTTATTTGTTCGCCAAATAACCCGTCTGGAAATAGTTTTTCTTCTAAATCCATTGAGGAATTGGTGAGTAAATTTAAAGGCATTGTTGTGATTGATGAAGCTTACATCGATTTTTCAAAGGCGGTAAGTTGGATTTCAAAATTGGGGAATTATCCAAACTTAATAGTCACGCAAACCTTATCAAAAGCTTATGCCATGGCAGGAATACGTTTAGGAATTTGTTACGCTTCCGCGGAAATTATTAGCGTTTTAAACACCATTAAACCACCTTACAATATCAACGAACTGACACAGAAAAAAGCGATTGAGTTATTGGAGATTAAGGATTTAGCAAGTAACCAAATTAAAGACATTTTAAAAGAACGTGAGATCATGGTTTCTGAATTGGCTACCATTGATTATGTTTCAAAAATATACCCATCGGATGCTAATTTTGTATTGGTAAAAGTGGACGATGCCAATAAACGTTACAATCAACTGATTAAAAAAGGAATTGTTATAAGAAACAGAACCACCCAACCTGGTTGTGAAAACACCTTGCGGCTAACCGTTGGTACTTCCGAAGAAAATCGCATATTAATAAACGCATTAACAGACCTGTCAGGTTTTTAAAAACCTGACAGGTCTAAAACAGGAATTAATGAAAAAAGTTTTATTTATAGATAGAGACGGCACCATTATAAAAGAAACTGCCGACGAACAAATAGATTCTTTCGTGAAGCTGGAATTCTATCCAAAAGTATTTCAATACTTAGGCAAAATAGCCCAAGAGCTTAATTTTGAAATCGTGATGATTACCAATCAAGATGGATTGGGAACGGATGCGTTTCCAGAAGACACGTTTTGGCCCGTTCAAAATTTTATCATTAAAACCTTTGAACACCAAGGTATTATATTTGAAGAGCAATTTATTGATAGAACTTTTGCCATTGATAATGCCCCAACACGAAAACCAAACACTGGATTATTGACCAAATATTTTTCTGAGGATTACGATTTAGAAAATTCGTTTGTGATCGGCGATCGATTGACTGATATTCAATTAGCCAAAAATTTAGGCGCAAAAGGTATTTTTATTAATGATGAAACGCATTTAGGAACTCATGAGATTACCGTGAAACGTGAGGAATTGGATGCTTTTATTGCCTTAGAAACCAATGATTGGGAAAAAATATATACCTTTTTAAAAGCTGATGAGCGCACTGGGAAAATTGTTAGAAATACCAATGAGACCAAGATAGCCATTGCACTTAATTTAGATGGCACTGGAAAAAGTAATATTGATACGGGGCTTGCGTTTTTTGACCACATGTTGGACCAGATTGCACGCCACGGCCAATTGGATTTGGATATTAAAGTGGATGGCGATTTGGAAGTGGACGAACACCACACTATTGAAGATACCGCAATCGCCTTGGGCGAACTATTCAACACCACGTTAGGTAATAAATTGGGCATTGAGCGCTACGGGTTCTGCTTGCCAATGGACGATTGTTACGCACAAGCAGCGATTGATTTTGGAGGTAGAAATTGGTTGGTTTGGGAAGCCGATTTTAAACGCGAAATGGTCGGAAAAATGCCAACGGAAATGTTCTTTCACTTTTTTAAATCATTTACCGACGGTGCTAAGTGCAATTTGAATATTAAAGCGGAAGGCACCAATGAGCATCATAAAATAGAAGCTATTTTTAAAGCTTTTGCAAAAGCCATAAAAATGGCCGTTAAACGCGATGTGGAGAAAATGATTTTACCAAGTACGAAAGGAGTACTTTAAAATTTACAAATTCAGATTTTAGAATTACGAATTAAATCGTAAATCGTAAATCGTAAATCAAAAATAAATTGAAATTAATAATAATAAATTACGGTGCAGGAAATATAAAAAGCATTCAATTTGCTTTTAAACGCTTGGGGGTTGATGCCGTTTTATCAAAAAATCCTGAGGAAATTTTAGCGGCCGATAAAATTATTTTTCCAGGAGTAGGTGAGGCAAATAGTGCCATGAAGATGTTAAAAGAAACAGGATTAGATGCTTTAATTCCGCAGTTAAGACAACCCGTTTTGGGTATTTGTTTAGGAATGCAACTTCTTTGCGAACATACCGAAGAAGGCGACACACAAGGATTGGGTGTTTTTAAAACACAGGTTAAACGCTTTGATAATCATGTAAAAGTCCCACAAATGGGCTGGAACGTCATCAAAGAATTAAAATCGGAATTATTTAACGGTATTAAAGAAAATGAATACATGTATTTGATACACAGTTATTATGCTGAACATTGTAATGAAACCATTGCCACAACCGATTACGGGATCAATTACGCTTCGGCATTGCAACATAATAACTTTTATGGAGTTCAGTTTCACCCTGAAAAGAGTGGTACTGAAGGCGCAAAAATTTTAGGGAATTTTTTGCGCCTTTAGTGCCATTCTGAACTTGTTTCAGAATCTTTGAATTTAAATTGTCTTTATATTGAGTTATTATTGTTACATATTATCTGACAAAAATAGAGAATTTCTTTATGTTGGTTATTCTAATGATTTAAAAAAAAGAATTACCCAACATAAATCTGGAACCGGTGCAAATTTCACAAAAAAATATTTTGTTTTTGATTTGATTTATTTTGAAATATTTAATAATAGTAACTTAGCACGAAAAAGAGAGAAGCAATTAAAAAATTGGCACAAAGAATGGAAATGGAATTTGATAAAAAAGTCAAATCCCCAATTAAACATATTAGAAATATAACAAAGACCCTGAAATAAATTCAGGGTTGATTAACAAGTTAATCAATGAGAATAATTCCAGCCATAGATATCATTGACGGCAAATGTGTACGTTTAACCAAAGGTGATTACGGAACCAAAAAAATATACAGTGAAAGCCCTCTCGAAATTGCAAAAGCATTTGAAGGGTCGGGTATTGAATATTTACATTTAGTCGATTTAGATGGTGCGAAAGCAAAGCATATTGTCAATTATAGAGTATTGGAACAGATTTCATCAAAAACCAATCTGAAAATTGACTTTGGAGGTGGTTTAAAAACGAATGAAGATTTACACATCGCCTTTAATTCGGGTGCAAAACAGGTTACAGGCGGCAGCATTGCGGTTAAAGACCCAAACACTTTTGAAGGCTGGATTGCTAAATATGGTGCTGCTAAAATTATTTTGGGTGCTGATAGTGACCATGGAAAAATATCCATCAGTGGTTGGATGGAACAAAGTAAAGAAGACGTGATTCCTTTTATAAAATCCTATCAAAAAAAGAGCATTCAATACGTTATTTGTACCGATATTTCAAAAGATGGGATGCTCGAAGGCCCTTCTGTGGAACTGTATAAACAAATTATTTCGGAATGTAGCAACAGTAGCAACGACCAATCAATCAAATTAATAGCATCAGGAGGCATATCGTGTATTGACGAGCTCCCCATTTTAAAAGACATGGGGTGCGAAGGTGTCATCATCGGAAAAGCGATTTATGAAAACAGGATTACATTAAAACAATTGGAAAAGTTTGTTTAATTTATTGCTAAGCCAAATTGAATCGAAATGTCACACTGAGCTTGTCGAAGTGTCTCATTTGAATAATAAAAAATAATAAACAGATTCCTGCTTTCGCAGGAATGACAAAAAATATGTTAACAAAACGAATCATACCATGCTTGGACATTAAAGATGGACGCACCGTAAAAGGCATAAACTTTGTCGATTTACGTGATGCTGGCGACCCTGTGGAACTTGCTAAGCAATACGCCGATTTTGGCGCAGATGAATTAGTGTTTTTGGATATTTCAGCCACTTTGGAAGGAAGAGCCACCACTTTGGATATGGTTTTACATGTTGCAGAGCAAGTCAATATCCCTTTTACTGTTGGCGGCGGCATATCGTCAATTGAACATGTCGATGCGTTGTTAAAATGCGGTGCCGATAAAGTGTCTATTAATTCTTCCGCTGTAAAACGACCGGAATTGGTAAATGAATTATCGGAGAAATTTGGCAGTCAATGCGTAGTTGTAGCCATTGATGCTAAAGAAATTGATGGTGAATGGAAAGTACATTTAGCAGGTGGAAGCATCCCCACGGATATTGATTTGTTTGAATGGGCAAAGGAAGTTGAACAACGCGGTGCCGGAGAAATTTTATTTACGTCCATGAACCATGATGGCACTAAAAACGGTTTTGCAAATGAAGCTTTGGCTCGATTATCAGAAACATTGAATATTCCGATAATTGCTTCTGGTGGTGCTGGAAATGTGCAACATTTTGTCGATACCTTTAAAGAAGGAAAAGCAGATGCAGCTTTGGCGGCAAGTGTGTTTCATTACGGGGAAATCCCAATTCCGTTTTTGAAAAAAGAATTAAAAAAACATCATATTGAAGTGCGATTATAAAGCCCCCTAACCCCCAAAGGGGGAATTTATGCTCAATTAAATTAGCTATGGAAAACAAAAAAAATACAAATATTATTTCGCCCAATTGGGGTGAGTTAGAAGGGGCTTTAGTTCCCGCCATCATTCAAGACGCCACAACAAAAAACGTATTGATGTTGGGTTATATGAATGAAGAAGCCTTTCAAAAAACCATCAGCACAAAACAAGTTGCTTTTTACAGCAGAAGCAAAAAACGTTTGTGGACCAAAGGGGAAGAAAGTGGCCATTTTTTGAATTTGGTTGACATTAAAAATGATTGTGACAATGATACATTGTTAATCCAGGTAAACCCTGTTGGACACACTTGCCATACAGGAACGGATACGTGTTGGGGTGAAGAAAACCATTCAAATTTTGGTTTTTTCTCGACTTTAGAAAATGTGATTTCGGAACGTGTTGCAAATAAAGACACCAACAAATCGTATGTAGCCAGTTTATTTTCAAAAGGCATTAATAAAATTGCCCAAAAAGTAGGCGAGGAGGCCGTTGAAACCGTCATCGAAGCCATGGACAATAACGACGAGCTATTTTTATATGAGTCCGCGGATTTATTGTTTCATTATTTAATGCTCTTGCAAGCTAAAGGGTTTACTTTAAAGGATATTGAAAACGAATTAAAAAGTAGGCATAAATAACATAAACCACTATGGATTAGAAGTCTATAGGTTTGTTTAGCAGACTGAAAGTCTGCTTCGTGAAATTTGCGGAAAACAAATAAAACTATCACTACTAACCGACAAAACTGAAATTCCAACAATAAATCTCCTTTATCCCTTGCAAACACAAGGGTTGTTTTGAGAAACAAAAAACCCACCTCCCTATATTTCAGA
>NZ_JBFVFE010000040.1:0-40121 GCF_052728615.1 Mariniflexile sp.
AAAGTGAAAAGTCTTTAAAGCACTGGTTTTACTGACTTTTCAACTTTCTTTTCAACATTCGCTTGCGGATTTAAGGCTACATATAAATATGTGCCGTTTAAAAATAGGCACATAAAAAAAGGTTGCCTTAATTTAAGACAACCCCTAACAAAATTTAGAATTTCTTCATAAAATGAGACCCTCAATAATTCAAATTCCATGTTTAATATACAAAATATTTGCTAAACCTTTGAATTTCAACAATAATTTTATTTGCTTTTTAACTAGCGCAAATAAACTGTCATAATTTATTACATTTGTTCTATTAATCCCCTTATCAAGTGATTGAATCATTTTTATTTTTTTTCACTGGCATTATTGGTATGGTTACCATAGCACTAATGATCACTTCTTACAAATCGAATCCGTTTTGTAATGCTTTTTTATTATTAATCATTATTATCATATCCTTTCGGTTTTTAGTCCATGGAAGTTATAGCTTAGGGTTACAAGATGTTTTATTACCCGACAAAGGACCACATTCACTGTTCTATTTAATTATAGCTCCTAGTTTTTATCTATACCATCAAAACCTCCTGTTCCAAAGTAAAACTTTTAACCTTAAAGATTTTAAGCATCTTGTTTTTATTGTATTTCTTTTTATAATAAATACGAACCCATACCTATCTGGAAGTTTTATATTTTATTTTGGGAAATGGACCAATTTTATTTTAATAACGCTTTTTATTTCATTCTATCTCATATTGATTTTTAAATTGTTGAGCAAAAATATCTGGTTTAAAAAAGATGTTCTTGTACACAGCACACACTTTCGCTTAGTTAAAAACTGGACTCTTTATTTATTCATAATCAATGTGCTGGCTGCAATCACGCTATTGGCTTCCATTTATACCGAAGTTCGCTCTCAATCAACCATTTCCGGGAAATCAATGGCTGTTTTATTATTGGTTTTTTGGTTGTTTATCTATTTTAAAATTTTGTTCTCTCCCGAAATATTATATGGACTCCCCATACTTAACAAGAAAATCTTGAAATTTAATTTACAGGATGAAGAAAACAAACAAACCATTGAATCAACCAACAGTAATTGGATTTTACATCTTAACCATGATAAAAATAACGATCAAGACCTAAAACTGCAAGAAAAAATTATGCATCACATTGTTAGCTATTCTAAAGAAGTTGACAAATTGTGCAAGGAAGAGTATATTTTCAGAAACCCTAAAGCATCCCCTACCTATATTGCTGATAAATTAGGCGTACCAACAAGCCACATTGTGTATTTGTTCAAATACCATTCTAAAATATCCTTTCCCGAATACCGAATGAATTGCAGGATCAAGGACAGTATCCATTTAATGGAAAATGGCTATTTAAAAACCAATACCATGGAGTCTTTGGCTTATAAAACGGGGTTTTCCTCATACAATCCGTTTTTTAATTCGTTTAAAAAAGTAACTTCACTATCGCCCCAAGATTATTTGAAAATCAAAAAACAATCAGATTAAAAATTTAATATGGGCATGTTCGCTTTGAATGTTTGCTATTTTAAGTTCCAACTCATTAATAAACTTTTGATGTGCTTCGGAATTGGGGTGGAATGGTTTATGCTGAAGTCCTTTTTGAATGCTTTCAACCGTTTCCATTGTTTTTGAAGCTTCCTCTGATACCCAAACAGTTTGGAATTTCTCCCAAATGTAATTAATGGCGGTTTGGTTGGGGTGCAGCATATCCTCGGCATAAAAGCGATAATCGCGAAGTTCGTCCATCATGATTTCGTAGGAAGGAAAATAGAAAAGCCCCCTAGCCCCCGAAGGGGGAATCACTTGATGGATAGCCGAAATTAAATGGGCTTTACTCTGCGTATTTTCTATAAAACCATCTTTTAAATGGCGCACGGGCGATACCGTAAAAATGATGGACGCTTTAGTGTTCACGCTTCTAATGGAACCAACGATGTTTTCCAATGAAAGTGCAATGTCATCAACCGATAATAATTCTTTTGCAAATTGTTTTTGAGGTACTTTATGACAGTTCGCCACTAGTTGATTAGATTCAATAAAGCGATATACCCAAGCGGTGCCCAATGTGATGATAATATGTGTTGATTCGTGGATTTGCTTATGTGTTGATTGGATGGCTTCATTCAAATTATTTAACAAAAGTTCTTTTGAAGGATGACTCAATTTTGAATGCGCCTCAAAACAATGCCATTGTTCGTTATGGAAAAAAACAGCATCTTCTGAATATTTCCTAAGATTTATAGCGTTTGAAATTAAAGTTTCAATCGCTTTGGGCTGAAATAAAATACCAAACGGGTTTTGAAGCTTTTGAAGCTTAAAATGATCTAGCCTATTACCAATATTTTCTACAAAACAAGAGCCTAATAATAAGATGTTGGCGTTGTAGTCTATAAGGTTTTTAGACTGTTTTATTGAGGGTATTTTGGTTTGTAAGTTCATTTTTTGTCGCGCAAAGGCGCTAAGACGCAAAGTTTAAAGGGTCATAAGTTATTTACTAATCTTGTAATTCCTGTTTTTATTAATGGGCTATTGAAATTTATTAATAATCCCAGTTTCAATCCTGACAGTTTTAAGTAAGTTAGTAATTGTTTTGGATGTACGGGATGAATTTCTTCAACAGATTTTATTTCAACAATCACTTTGTTATTAATAATCAGGTCTGTTCTAAAACCTAAATTGAGTTTACTATTTTTCCAAATTACAGGCAATGCTTTTTGTCTTTCAACAATTAATCCTTCATTAATAAGCTCAAAACACAAAACTTCTTCATAAACAGACTCTAACAAACCTGGTCCAAGTTCAACATGAATTTGATAACATTTGTTTACGATAATCCTTGAAATGTCATTTTCATTCATAACTAACCTTTTAGCTTTTAAATCTTTGCGCCTTAGCGCCTTTGCGAGCCATAAATTTTGCGCGACTAAACCACGTACTTCTTAGCAGCTCCTAAAGCCTCATCAATCCCACCTGGATTCTTACCCCCCGCAGTAGCAAAAAACGGTTGTCCGCCACCACCACCTTGGATATATTTCCCGAGTTCGCGCACTACCTGCCCTGCGTTTAAACCTTTACTTGCTACCAACTCTTTGGAGATGTAACATGATAATAATGCTTTCCCTTCATTTTCTGTTGCAAACACTAAGAATAAATTACCATACTGCTGCCCTAATTCAAACGACACATCTTTAATGCCTGAGGCATCTAAATCCAATTTCTTAGCTAAAAACTGAATTCCGTTAATGTCTTGCAATTCATTTTTAAGGCCGCCTTTAATATTTTTGGCTTTATCCTTCAATAAGGCTTCAATCTGCTTTTTTAAATGGGTATTTTCTTCTTGTAAATTTTGAAGTGCCTTAACCGGTTCTTGGGCGTTGTTAAGCAACTCCTTCATTTCTAAAAACAGGTTGTTGTTTTCAGAATAAAAATCCTTAACGGCATCATTGGTTATGGCTTCAATACGACGTATTCCTGAGGCAACGGCTCCTTCTGAAATTATTTTAAAATGCCAAATATCCGAAGTGTTTTTAACATGCGTGCCACCACAAAGCTCTATGGATTTCCCAAAACGTATCGCACGGACGGTATCGCCATATTTTTCACCAAACAGACTCATGGCACCATCGGCAATAGCATCTTCTTTTGGAATATTCCTCTTTTCAATAATCGGTAATTTTCCTGCTATTCTTGCATTTACAAAGTTTTCAACATCTTGCAATTCTTCAGTGGTCAATTTTGAAAAATGTGAAAAATCGAACCGTAGATTTTTTGAGTGCACAGCGCTTCCTTTTTGCTCTACATGGGTTCCCAAAATTTCACGCAATGCCTGGTGCAGTAAATGGGTAGCGGTATGGTTGCATTCCGTTCTGTGGCGTTGCTTGGCATCAACAACCGCCTTAAACGACTCATTAATATGTTTAGGCAAATTTTTAGTAAAATGAATGATAACGTTATTTTCCTTTTTGGTATCCAATATATAAACCACATCGCCATGAGCGTCTTCCAAGTAGCCCTTATCGCCCACTTGCCCACCACCTTCTGGATAAAACGGGGTTACATTAAACACCAATTGATACATTTCGCCATCTTTTTTAGAGACTACTTTTCTGTAGCGTGTTAATTTAACGTTGGCTTCAAGCGTATCGTAACCTATAAATCCCTCATCTTTATCCTCTACTAAAATAGTCCAATCTTCGGTGCTCATTTCACTCGCAGCGCGCGAACGGTTTTTTTGTTTTTGAAGTTCTTCATTAAACCCTTTTTCATGCAAATCCAAGCCTTTTTCACTTAAAATAAGGGCGGTTAAATCGATTGGAAAACCGTAAGTATCATACAATTCAAAAGCTTTTTCGCCAGAAACGGTCGTTCCTTTTGTTTCATCGACAATACGGTTTAATAACACCAAACCTTGATCCAGAGTTCTTAAAAACGATTGCTCTTCTTCCTTTATAACGTTTTCAACCAATTGTTTTTGTGCTTTCATTTCTGGGAAAGCGGTTCCCATTTTTTCGCTCAACACGTCCACCAATCGGTACATAAAAGGTTCTTTTTTATCTAAAAACGTAAACCCGTAACGCACGGCTCGTCGCAAAATCCTTCTAATTACATAACCTGCACCTGTGTTACTGGGCAATTGCCCATCGGCAATGGAAAAAGCCACGGCACGAACATGGTCTGATATCACACGAATCGCTACATCCACCTTGGTATCTTTACCATATTTTTTGTCGGTGATAGTTTCAATCTCCCTAATAATTGGGGTGAACACATCGGTATCATAATTAGACTGAACGCCTTGCAACACCATACACAACCGCTCAAAGCCCATACCAGTGTCAATATGTTTATCTGGCAAACTTTCTAAACTACCGTTGGCTTTTCGGTTGTATTGCATAAAAACCAAATTCCAAATTTCCACTACTTGCGGATGGTCTTTATTCACTAAATTTTTCCCGGAAACCTTCGCTTTTTCTTCCGCAGAACGAATATCCACATGTATTTCGCTACAGGGCCCACAAGGCCCTTGGTCGCCCATTTCCCAAAAATTATCCTTTTTGTTTCCTTTTAAAATACGGTCTTCAGCAATAAATTGTTTCCATAAACCATAAGCCTCGGTATCCATCGGTAGTTTATCTTCATCACTTCCTTCAAAAACGGTAACGTATAAAATATCCTTATCAATACCGTAAACATCAACCAATAGCTCCCAAGCCCAAGCAATCGCTTCCTTCTTAAAATAATCGCCAAAACTCCAGTTACCCAACATTTCAAACAAGGTATGGTGGTAGGTATCGTACCCAACTTCTTCCAAATCATTATGTTTTCCAGAAACACGCAAGCACTTTTGGGTATCGGCAATTCTATTGTTTTTTGGCACTGCGTTTCCTAAAAAATACTCTTTAAAAGGCGCCATACCAGAATTAACGAACATTAAAGTGGGATCGTCCTTTAAAACCATAGGTGCAGATGGCACGATGCTGTGTTTCTTATCTTCAAAAAAACTTAAAAATTTAGAACGAATATCTTGTGATTTCATTACTTGTGGCTTCATTAATTATATATAAAATAGTTACTGAATTGTTAAAATAGCTTTAATTGCAAAACAATTTTTATCTTTACTGTTTCCAAAATATCGTAAATCTTAATAATTATCGGTTTCAACTTAATATTTAGCAAGTTTGGGCGTTAATTATTAAAATTCAGTATATAGGGCATTTAATAAAGTGCAAAAATAGAATAAATTAGTAAATGAGTAAGGTAAAATATTATTACGATCCGGAATCGCTTTCCTATAAGAAAATAAAGCGCAGAAAACGAAATACGCTTAAGTATGCCTCTGTGTTTCTTTTAGGGTCGGCATTATTTGGATTTTTGTTTGTTTTTATCGCGAGCCAATATATAGAATCGCCCAAGGAACGTGCTTTAAAACGGGAGCTACAAAATGCACAGTTACAGTTTGAACTGTTGAATAAAAAAATGAAGGAAGCCGAAACTGTTTTGGCCGATGTAGCCGATAGGGACAACAATATTTACCGTGTTTATTTTGAAGCAAACCCCATACCAGATGAGCAACGTAAAGCCGGATTTGGAGGTGTTAACAGATATAAGGATTTTGAAGGTTTTGATAATTCGAAACTGATTATTGAAAGCAATAAACGTTTGGATGTTCTTCAAAAACAAATTGTGGTCCAATCCAAATCCCTTGATGAAATAGCGCAACTTGCTGAGGAAAAAGAAAAACTTTTGGCTGCCATTCCCGCTATACAACCCGTTAGAAATGAAGACCTTAAAAGAATGGCTTCTGGCTACGGGATACGCTCGGACCCTTTTACCAAAGTTAGGAAAATGCACTATGGAATGGATTTTTCATCCCCTAGGGGCACCCCTATTTATGCATCGGGTGATGGTGTAGTGGAACGTGCAGACAATACCGCAACAGGTTACGGAAACCATATAAGAATAGATCATGGCTACGGTTATGAGAGTTTATACGCCCATTTATACAAGTACAATGTTAGGAAAAACCAAAAGGTAAGACGTGGCGATCTGATAGGGTTTGTGGGCAGTACCGGGCGTTCAGAGGCGCCACATTTGCATTATGAAATCTTTAAGGATGGCGAACGCATAAACCCTATAAACTTTTACTACGGAAGTTTAACTGCCGAAGAATTCAACAAAATGCTAGAGCACGCTTCGTTAGAAAACCAATCATTGGATTAATGTATATAGAACTACCCGAAAAACGTTATTACAGTATTGGCGAAGTTGCCAAGGCTTTTGGCGTAAACACCTCATTGATTCGCTTTTGGGAAAAAGAATTTGACGCTCTTAAACCTAAAAAAAACGCTAAGGGCAATAGAAAATTCACGCCGGAAGACATCAAAAACCTTAAATTTATTTACCACTTGGTTAAGGAACGTGGTTTCACGCTTGAAGGTGCTAAAATCCATTTAAAGGAAGATAAGAAAGAAACGCTTACTAATTTTGAAATTATCACTAAATTAGAGGACGTAAAAAACCAACTTATAAAAATCAAACAACATTTGTAACATTTTTCAAAATTTTACTACTTATTAAACAAAATTAATCATAAACCACAAAATTTAATCATAATGAAAAAATGGCTTATTCCTGTTATTATAATTGCTGTAATAGCGATCGGACTTTATTCTTGGGCAAAAGGATTCAATAATACTGCTGTAAATTTAAAAGAAACTGCAACCAGAAGTTGGGGTGATGTAGAGAGTAGTTACCAACGCAGAAACGACCTTATTGGAAACTTGGTAAAAACAGTTCAAGGCGCTGCCGATTTTGAAAAAAGCACTTTAGAAGCGGTAATAAAAGCTAGAAGTGAAGCTACAAAAACAACTATTGATGCCAATAACCTGACACCGGAAAACATGGCGCAGTTTCAACAGGCACAACAGGGTTTAACGGGGGCTTTATCCAAATTATTAGTAGTAGTTGAAAGGTATCCTGAACTAAAGGCAAATCAAAACTTTTTAGAATTACAGTCTCAATTGGAAGGCACTGAAAACAGAATTAACGTAGCAAGGGACCGTTTTAATGAAGCTGTGGAACCTTACAATAAGCACATTAAAATATTTCCGAATTCAGTATTGGCCGGGATATTTAATTTTGAGCAAATGAATTATTATAAAGCAGATGCTGGAAGTGAAAATGCGCCCGATGTGGATTTTAATTTTAAATAAATCTGCATTCTAAAAATATTCCATTTTAGAAAAAGTTGAAGTAAACACCTTAAAACATGCCAAACAATATTGAAGATTTTTTAACCGCCAGCGAAGAGCAAGCCGTTATAGAAGCGATAAGAATTGCGGAATTGAACACCTCTGGCGAAATACGGGTACATATTGAAAAAACCTCTAATGGTAATGCCACCAACCGTGCCTTAGAGGTTTTTTACATGCTGAAAATGGAGAACACCAAACTGCAAAATGCCGTATTGATTTATGTAGCCGTTGAAGAAAAAACCTTTGTTATTTATGGCGACAAAGGCATTAATGAGGTAGTTTCCAATAACTTTTGGGATAGCACTAAAGACGTTATGCAATCGCATTTTAAAACAGGTAACTTTAAACAAGGTTTGGTTGAAGGCATTTTAAAATCGGGCGAGCAACTAAAAAAATATTTCCCCTATACAGATTTAGATGTTAACGAACTGTCTGATGAAATTTCCAAAGGCTAATGCCCTTTGTCTTGCAGACATTTCCCCAAAGAGGAAAATTTTATAACAAACCAAAATATAACATCCCATTGAAAACATCCCATAAACATATTAACGTTTTGCTTTTTGTAGTAGGGCTATTTTGTGTTCAAATAGTACATGCACAATTTGAAATCCCTAAAAAACCAGATTTTCAAACCAGTGTTTACGATTATATCAATCTGTTACCACCTGCTGAAAAAAGCAGTTTAGAGCAAAAATTAATCAAGTATTCAGACACTACATCAACACAGATTGTAATTGCAATTATAAATTCCACTGAAGGCGAAAACATTAATTATTTAGGGGCTCAATGGGGCGAAAAATGGGGTATTGGTCAAGCCAAGGAAGATAATGGGATCTTAATTTTATTGGCAAGGGATGACAGACGGATTGCTATAAACACAGGAAAGGGTATTGAGTATCTTTTAACCGATGCTTTGTCGAAGCGTATTATAGAACAGGATATTCTTCCGTTTTTTAAGCAAGACGATTACTATGGTGGTTTGAACAGAGGTGCCGATGCTATTTTTGAAGTTTTAACTGGGGAATATCAAGGCACTCGAAAGGAATCGAACGATGGATTTCCTCCAAAGCTTATTATAATTCTTATTTTCATATTTATAATCATAATCATATCGATCTCAAAAAACAGACGTGGTGGCAAGGGCGGAAAGCATGGCAATAAATCGGGTGGCTTCAGTCTTTTGGACGCTATTATTTTAAGCAGTATGGGGCGTTCTTCCGGCGGCGGTTTTGGTAGCGGAAGTTCTGGCGGTGGCGGATTCGGCGGCGGCGGCGGCTTTGGCGGTGGTTTCGGCGGCGGCGGCTTTGGGGGTGGTGGTGCCTCTGGGGGGTGGTGATATTTAGTTTTCAGTTGCGGTACTCAGTCGCGGTATTTACAATATTACAAAAACAGCTGATTTATGTTTACCATTTGTTCAAAGTTTTAAACTCAAGGTTCAAAAAAACCAATAACCAACAAACCTATTTTTTCCTCATATAAACACTAACAGGCACCCCCTTAAAATCGAAATGCTCACGTAATTTATTTTCTAAAAAACGTTTATACGGTTCTTTAACATACTGCGGTAAATTACAGAAAAAAGCAAATTGCGGTTGCGGTGTTGGCAACTGCATCACGTATTTTATTTTCACGTATTTAGCTTTATTCGCTGGCGGCGGATAGCTTTCAATAATAGGTAACATCACCTCGTTGAGCTTACTTGTTTTAATCTTTTTGGTACGGTTATTATAAACCTCAACGGCCGTTTCTATGGCTTTATAAATACGTTGTTTTGAGATGCTTGAGATAAATATAATAGGCACATCGGTAAATGGTTCCATTTCTTTCCGGATGGCTTTTTCAAACTCTAGGGTTGTTTTATGGTCTTTCTCCACCAAATCCCATTTGTTTACCAAAATCACGATCCCTTTTCTATTACGCTCTGCCAACCAAAATATGTTTTGGTCCTGTCCGTCAAACCCACGGGTAGCGTCCAAAACCAACAAACACACATCGCAATGCTCAATAGCTCTCACACTACGCATCACGGAATAAAACTCTAAATCGTCTTTTACTTTTGCTTTTCTTCTAATACCAGCTGTATCAACGATGTTGAATTCAAAACCAAACTGGTTATATTTTGTATCGATGGAGTCTCTGGTAGTTCCTGCAATGTCGGTAACAATGTATCTGTCTTCACCAATTAAAGCATTAATAAACGATGATTTTCCTGCGTTTGGGCGACCAACAACTGCAAAACGAGGTAATTCTTCATTAACAAGGGTTTCCTTTTCTGGAAGCACTTTAACCAAGGCATCCAATAGATCGCCCGTACCACTTCCGTTAATACTGGCTACTGTGTAATATTCACCTAAGCCTAACGAATAAAACTCCACGGCATCTTCGGCACGTTTCGCATTATCAACCTTATTTACCACTAAAAATACAGGTTTATTTACTTTACGAAGTAATTTTGCAACGTCTTCATCCATACCTGTTACACCAGATTCTACGTCAACCATGAAAATAATAACATCGGCTTCGTCAATGGCCAATTCTACTTGTTTATCTATTTCAGCTTCAAAAACATCATCACTTCCTTTAACATAGCCACCAGTATCAATCAACGAAAACTCTTTTCCGTTCCAATCGCTTTTACCATAATGGCGGTCTCTGGTAACACCACTAACCGCATCAACAATGGCTTCCCTGCGTTGGATCAAGCGATTGAAAAACGTTGATTTCCCTACATTGGGGCGCCCTACTATAGCAACTATATTACTCATAATCTTTATATTGTGTGCAACAGATTTAACTGTTTTATATCTTTAACAAGATTTGCTAAATTTTTTGCAAAAATAGGAAATATACACGACGCATACCTTTTTTTTTGGCAACTATTAGGATAAACGCTTTTAGAGACTCGAAATCCTTTGAGGAACTTTATGTAACACTTTGTGTGTCTTTGAGTTACAGTTATTTCACAGAGTTGCACAAAGCAAGCATAGAAGATTTACAGAGGTTTCACAGAGGCTCACAAAGGTTTTTTCTCGCAAAGGCGCAAAGACGCAAAGCATAACGTAACCATCTGAAAACTGCGACTGCGACTGCGACCGAAAACGGACTAATTATTACACAGAGATACGCAAAGAAAAAAAGCACATTAATTAAATGAGTTGATTATGAGTTATGTAAGACTTTTTTTTGCGTTAGCCCTAGCAACCACTAAATTGTTCTGTTTTGAAGAAAAAATGGTATTTTCATGTCCGCAAAACACCAGCTAAATGACAACAACCAACGATATTATTTTAAGACCGCGATTTAAAATTGAAATACCAAAAAATAATGAAACTGTTTTAAGTGCCTTTCAAGATAGTAAAAAAACGCAATCTGACTTTATTGTTAATAGAATTGACGACCATGTATTTATAAAATTCCCGAAGCACAAACAACATTTCTGGTCGCCACAACTACATTTGGAAATCAATGAAGTAGATGCAAACTCCTGTTTGCTGCATGGTTTATTTGGCCCCAACCCAACGGTTTGGACATTTTTTATGTTTCTTCATTTTATGGTGGCGGGGTTATTTATTGCCTTTGGTATTTGGGCTTATTCAAACTGGGCACTAAAAACAAGTTATGCTATCCAAATAGGGATGATGCTTTTAATGGTCATTATTTGGGTTTTACTTTATTTTGGAGGCCGTATTGGAAAAGCATCCGGCAAAGGAAACATGATGGAACTTCAAAATTTTATGCATGCCGTTTTAAAATAAGAAAGCCTTAATTGAGGTTTCAACCAAGACTTTTAAAGTCCTTTTTGGGCACAGTTTAACATTAAATCACCTAAAAACAAATAATTTATGGTTTTGGTTCGCCCCTAGTTTTTTAACATTTAAAGCATGGTTGTTCGGAGAAAAAAAAATCGATATGTAAGTCATCCCTCTAGTCCCATTAGGGACTTTATGTGGGTAGCACCATAATAAAATATGCCTTTTGTGCCTTTAGGTACAAAATGTGCCAAACAGATTTTAAAAATGTAGCATACATCAAATTCTATTGCGACATCTTTTAGAAGTTATAAATCCTCTTTTTTTAAGCACACCAGATGTGTCGTACCCAAAGGCACGACTTCACCATTGGATATTAATGGCTACCCGTATTTTGTCCCTAAAGGGACATTTGTTGCATATAAGTAGCCCTAATTAACAGTTTCTGATAGAGAGCAAGGTAAAAATTAGAATGACCAAAGTATTTTGGGAATAGTATTGGAAAAGCATCCGGCAAAGGAAACATGATGGAACTTCAAAATTTTATGCATGCCGTTTTAAAATAAGAAAGCCTTAATTGAGGTTTCAACCAAGACTTTTAAAGTCCTTTTTGGGCACAGTTTCACATTAAATCACCTAAAAACAAATAATTTATGGTTTTGGTTCGCCCCTAGTTTTTTAACATTTAAAGCATGGTTGTTCGGAGAAAAAAAATCGATATGTAAGTCATCCCTCTAGTCCCATTAGGGACTTTATGTGGGTAGCACCATAATAAAATATGCCTTTTGTGCCTTTAGGTACAAAATGTGCCAAACAGATTTAAAAATGTAGATACATCAAATTCTATTGCGACATCTTTTAGAAGTTATAAATCCTCTTTTTTTTAGCACACCAGATGTCGTATCCAAAGGCACGACTTTACCATTGGATATTAAGGCTACCCGTATTTTGTCCCTAAAGGGATATTTGTTGCATATAAGTAGCCCTAATTAACAGTTTATGATAGAGAGCAAGGTAAAAATTAGAATGACCAAAGTATTTTGGAGGTAGTATTGGAAAAGCATCCGGCAAAAGTGACATGAGGGAACTTCAAAATTTTATGCATGCCGTTTTAAAATAAGAAAGCCTTAATTGAGGTTTCAACCAAGACTTTTAAACTAAACTAACTTAACAGAATGATTTTTAGCAAATATTAAAAACACACTTTAATTAATTGTTAGCTAATCCATAAGTTATTATTACCATTTCTAGTTATTATACCCAAATCGTTTTAACTGGTTTTGGTTACTGCGCCAATTTTTATTCACTTTCACATACGTTTCCAAGTGGATTTGTTTACCAAAAAAAGCTTCCAAATCTTTTCTGGCTTCTACCCCTACCCGTTTTAAGGCACTTCCTTTATGGCCAATAATAATACCTTTTTGGGTTTCGCGCTCTACCATAATCACAGAACGTATCCTGATGATGTTTTCTTCTTCAAAAAACTCTTCGGTTTCTATTTCAACAGCATACGGGATTTCCTTTTTATAATGAATAAGAATTTTTTCGCGAATGGTTTCATTGATAAAAAAACGTTCTGGTTTGTCGGTTAATTGGTCTTTTGGATAAAATGCCGGTGACTCTGGCAACAACTCAATAATGCGGTTGAACACTTCCTTTACATTAAAACCTTCTAAAGCTGAAATAGGAAAAATTTCGGCATTGGGCACTTTTTCTGCCCAAACCTGTACTTGGGTTTCCAATTGCTCTTGGTTGGATTTATCTATTTTATTCAATAGAAGCAATACCGGAATTTTTGAACTGGTAATCTTATTGAAAAAAGCCTCATCCTTTAGCTCTTGCTCACCAATTTCTACCATATACAATAATACATCGGCATCGTCAAAAGCAGACTTTACAAAGCCCATCATGCTCTCTTGCAGTTCATAAGCGGGTTTTATGATACCCGGCGTATCGGAAAGGACCACTTGAAAATCGTCACCATTAACAATTCCTAAAATACGGTGGCGCGTGGTTTGGGCTTTCGATGTGATGATGGATAGCTTTTCGCCAACAAAGGCATTCATCAAGGTAGATTTACCCACGTTGGGATTTCCAATAATGTTTACAAAACCGGCTTTGTGACTCATGTTATGCTTTTTAATTTGGCACAAATTTACAACCTTGATTTGTTTATTTGGCAAATATTCATTTTTATGCATAAAAAAAGCAAAAAGTAAACTTTCTGCTTTTTTAAATTTTGAACTCATTTAAACTTTTTGGATTGAAGCGAAAATTCGTCATTTTATGACCAGTTGAAGGCTTTTTTTAGTTGCATAGCATCGTTACGGAAGTAAAAAAAAGACAAAAAAATGGGTGCAAAAGGATAATTTTTTAGCCAATTGAAAAAAATTAAATGAGTTCTTTATTAAATTCTTGGTTTATTTTTCTATTTCCAACAATTCAACTTCAAAAATCAATGTAGAGTATGGTTTGATTTTTTCGCCAGCTTGTCTAGCCCCATAACCTAATTCTTGAGGGATGAAAAATTTATATTTAGAACCTACGGACATTAATTGCAAACCTTCTGTCCAGCCCGGTATCACTTGGTTAACACCAAATTCTGCTGGCTCTCCTCTATCTACCGAGCTATCAAATACAGTTCCGTCAATTAAAGTACCATGGTAATGTACTTTTACTTTAGATTCCGCAGTTGGTTTAGCACCGGTTCCTTCTTTTAAAACTATATATTGCAACCCACTTTCGGTTACTTTAACACCGTCTTTAGATTTGTTGTCTTCCAAGAATTTCACACCTACCCCTTTTTCTTTTTCAGCATCTTCTTGTTGTTTTTTCATTTTTTCAGCTTGTTTCTTCTGAAAATAGGTATTCAAAACTGCTTGCGATTTAGCATCGTCCAATAAAATGTTTGTAGAATCCAAAGCATTTAAAAATCCTTGCACATAAATTTCCTTATCAATTTCAGATGCATTGATTCTAATTTGGCTTCCCATATTGGCTCCTAAAGCATAACTTACCGAATCAATTTCAGTTTTTAAAGGTTTTTTTGAAATGCCTTTTCCTCCACAAGATGATAAAATGGAAGCTGATAATACAACTCCTAAAAATTTAATTATTTTCATTTTCTTATTATTAATTTAAAATTTAAGGTGCTAAAGTAACAAATTTATACTCAGAAAAAAGGAAGTATTATATGAATTTTAACGAAATAAACGTTATTTTTTTTCAATGGCATTAACTAATAGATACCCCTTAGATGTATGTATCCTATCTATTTACCCTATTTTAACTGGTTATTTGGTTTATTTTAAACTATCATGGTAACGATATCCTTATGTATTAAAATATTTTAATTGTGATTTTTCAAAAATATAATAACCAAACTCCTTGTGTAGATAGCTTTAAATCATAAATTAACATAATTTTTTGTTGAAAATAGTTGGTCAATCCAAAATTTTGTGTATTTTTGGTAAACCAATTTGGTAAACCAATTTGAACGATTATTGTTATTTTGTAAATAAACAAAAATCACACAATTGATATACCAAATTTGGATTTTTGGATATTACTGTATTACTAATTTTACTAAAACAATTTAAAACTTTTAAAACTTTACATTATGAAAAAAACATTACTTTTTATTTTCGCATTAATTTTGACTATAGGTCAGTCTTTTGCACAAGCTACTTTGCCATTATATGAGGATTTTAATTATACTGTAGGAAATCCATTAATTGGTCAAACTTATCCAGGTCCTGGTGGAGGCAATTGGATTAACGGTGGAACAAGTGCTATAGATGAAGTGATTGTACTATCTACATTTACTGCTCCTAGTGGTTTACCAACTCCTACAGGAAATGCGGTATATATAATTGGAGGTCTATCAGACCCTCAAATTAAATTCACCTCCCAAGTGAGTGGTACTACAGTTTATTATTCTTGTCTTGTACAGATAGATGAATATAGTCCTTCTGCTACTGCACCAAACACAACAGATGGTAAGCAGATATTGAGTTTGACAAATTCGACTAATAATTATGCTGGTTCAGTTTGTGTTAGAGCAAGTGGAGCAGGGTATAATTTAGGAATAAATTTAGCCGATGTTAGTGGTGAAACAAATTGGTCGCCTACAGTATTTCCATTTGGATCAGAGCATTTAGTTGTAATGAAGTATATCATGCCTACAGACAATACACAAGATAATACAGGAACATTTTGGATTGACCCTCCTGTTACTAACACAGAGCCATCTTCAGTTACTGCTCCAGCAGAAATGATCAATTCTATACCCTCTATTAGAAAAAGGTCAGATCTTAATAGTTTCTTTATTAGACAGGATTCTAATAACAATACACCAGGTGTTACTATTGATGAATTAAGAATTGCAACTACTTGGTGGCAAGTATTAGGTCAAGCTGATCCAAGTTTAGGATTATCTAAAAACCAAATCGAAGGTTTGAAAGTATATCCAAACCCAGCAAAAGATTATATCGCTATTGAATCCAATAAAGTGAGAATTTCTTCGGTAGCAATGTACAATGTACTTGGTGCCAAAGTTATTTCTGAAAAAGCATTAGTGAATAATCGTTTAAACATAGCAAGCTTAGCTAAAGGTATTTATGTATTAAAAATAAATGCTGAAAGTGGTAGTGCTACCAAAAAAATAGTAATTGAATAGTTTGTTTATAATAGTTATATAATAGTAAATACGCAATAAGCCTTTAACTTTTTAAAGGCTTATTGTATTTTAATCTTAAATTAGAGAGTCCATTTTTGATATTAAATTAACTTAAACATGACAAGCAGACGATCATTTATTACCAAAACAGCCTGTGCAGCGGGTTTGTTGCCTTTTTCAACATTCCCTTTTCAAAATTTTATAATGGAACAACCAAACGATTTGCTCGATGTTAATATATTCTCAAAACACCTTCAGTTTCTGGATTATAAAACCACTAGCGAAATGGTAGCCGAAATGGGTTTTTCAGGTGTGGATCTAACCGTTCGACCCAACGGACACGTACTTCCGGAATCGGTAAAAACCGATCTTCCTAAAGCAGTAAAAGCCTTCACAGCAAATGGTGTGAACTGCAAAATGATTACCACAAGTATCGAGAGCGTAAACAATCCTTTGGATGTCGCTGTTTTAGAAACCGCTTCTTCAGAAAATATTGGTTATTACAGAACCAATTGGTTTAAATATAAAGAAGATACATCCATGCAAGATGCTTTATTGTTTTATCAAGAAGAAATAAAAAAATTGGGCGAACTTAATAAAAAATTAAACCTTATTGGTTGTTACCAAAACCATGCCGGTGTTAGTGTTGGTGCATCGTATTGGGAAATACATAAAATACTGGAAACCGTTAATCCTGACTATTTTGGCACCCAGTATGACATTCGGCATGCCACGGCGGAAGGTGGTTATTCTTGGGAAAATGGCTTAAAACTTCTGTATCCTACTATTAAGGTTATCGTGCTAAAGGATTTTAAATGGGGACAAATCCATGGGAAATGGGAAGCCATCAATGTGCCCATTGGCGAAGGTATGGTAGATTTTAACAAATATTTTAAGTTATTAAAACAATACAAAATAAAGCCACCAGTATCCCTTCACTTAGAATACGATTTAGGCGGTGCAGAAAAAGGAAACACAGAAATTTCTGTTGATAAAAAAGTGGTGTTTGATGCCATGAAAAGCGACTTGAAGAAAGTGCAGAAACTTTGGAAAGAATCTTAAAACAGTCTTTCCTTACTTTAGTAATAAATACTTTAGTACATGACAAAAAATTATATTAACATTTATTAAACTCTATTAAGCCTACTGAAATCAAGACCTGTTAGGTTTTAAAAACCTGACAGGTCTGAAACGCCAAATATTATAGAGCTATTGACAATCAGTCATTTAAAATGTATGTTTCAATTTTTGTCATGTACTTATAATAAATACAATAAAAAAAAATGAAAAGAACCGTATTAATTTCAAGTTTGCTCATCCTATTCATAACATGCCAATTAGCAGCGCAAACTAACAGCGTTAAAGTCAACAATATAAATGAGTTAAACGACGCTATAAAAAACTGTAAGGCTGGCGATAATATCGTTATGGCAAATGGTGTTTGGAACAACGTTGAAATCAAGTTTTACGGCAAAGGCACCAAAGAAAACCCCATTACATTAACTGCCGAAGAAAAAGGAAAAGTAACCATTGAAGGCGTTTCTAATTTAAAATTAGGGGGCAGTTATTTGGTTGTTAGCGATTTGTATTTTAAAAATGGGCATACCCCATCAAAAAACGTGATTCAATTTAAAATTGATGACGAAACGGTTGCAAACCATAGTAAAGTAACCCAATGCGTTATGGAAGAATTTACGCAACCAGACCGCGATGTTAGCGACCACTGGGTAGAATTTTGGGGAAGACATAATGAGTTGAGCAACAATTACATGACCGGAAAATCAAACTTCGGGCCAACTATTATGATTCGCTTGGAAGGGAATGAAAACATTTATAATTACCATAAAATAATAAACAATCATTTTGGACCGCGCCCACGAAAAGGTGGCCCACATGGGGAAACCATTCAATTGGGAGATAGTGGCACGTCCATGACGCCATCGCACACCTTGGTTGCCAACAACTTTTTTGAACGTTGCAATGGCGAAATTGAAATCATTTCCAGTAAATCTAATTTTAACGAATTTAGAAATAATTTGTTTTTTGAAAGCGAAGGGTCTTTGGTACTGCGCCATGGCAACTACGCCAAAATAGATGGCAATGTGTTTATTGGCAGCGATGCGTCTAAATTTATTGGCGGCATCCGTGTTATCAATACCGGGCATTGGATAACCAACAATTATTTTTACAAGATAAAGGGCGAAGCATTCAGAAGTGCATTGGCTGTTATGAACGGCATACCAAAAGCACCACAAAACCGTTACAACCAAGTTACTGACGTGGTGGTGGCATACAATTCGTTTATAGATTGTAAATCGCCGTGGCAGTTTAGTGTAGGCTCCAATGTAAGCCAAAGTGATGTATTGCCCGCCACCGAAATCCGTTCGGCACGACCAGAACGTGTTGTGGTTGCCAATAATTTAATTTACAATGAGGTTGCAGACACCAATCCTATCGTAAATTATGATAAAGTGGACGGTGTTACTTTTAAAAACAACCTCATCAATAACGAAAATAAAAGTGATGTAAAGCCGGAAGGATTGATCACAGAAAACGTTTCGGTTACTAAAAAGACAGATAATTTATTCGTTCTAAATAAAAACATACATGATGTTTATGCGGGCTTTGATTTTGAAACCATTACCAAAGACCTATTCGGAAATGAGAGAACTTCAAACAATAATAGTGTCGGCGCCATTGTAAACCCTGTTAAAGAAAATGCTGTTTTAATTGACAAAACAAAATACGGCACCAATTGGTTTTCATCTGAAAAAGAAAAAACAAACCCTAAAACATTCAACGTTTCAACTTCGGAAGCATTAGTTAACGCTTTGAAAGATGCCAAATCAGGCGACATTATTTCACTTAAAAAAGGCAAATACACTGTAAATTCCAACTTAAAAATAGATAAAGACCTTTCAATTGTTTCAAAAGACAAAAACAATAAACCGGAGTTGGTTTTTACTTCAGAAAAAACAGCTTTTGAAATCCATCCTAAAGGCAACTTAAGGCTTAAAAATATTGTTCTAACCGGAAACAAATCCCAAAACACCTTTACTACTTTAGATAAGAATATGAGTAAAGCGTATAATTTATTCATTGACCAAGTAGAGATTAAAAATTTTAAATCTGTTTTAGAAGCGTCGAAAGGATCGTTTGCTGATACTGTTTTGGTAGCTAATTCAACCATTAAAAATTGCGAACGTGGTTTCATGCTCAATAAAGAAACCAATGATGGTGGGGATTATAATGCGGAATTTGTAACCATCACCAACACAACTTTTGATAACATTCAAGAAGTTGTTTTAGATTACTACCGTGGTGGCTACGACGAATCTACCATTGGCGGAAACTTAACACTTAAAAACAACACGATTACCAATTCCGGAAAAGCAGAAAAAGACCAAATTTTAATAAAAAACAGAGGTATTGTAAATGTGGCGTTCGCTAATAATACTTTTAAAAATAATCCTGTAAAAATCATCGCCATTTTATGGGGCGAAAAAGGGCAGGAACCTAGAGAAAATACTATTGTGAATTCCGGTAAAATTGAAGTGGTCCAAAACTTGGAATTGAAATTAATGTATTGATATTTTTGAATTACGATTGATTCGCATTTATAGCGATTGGCTAATAAGCATGTTTACAGAGTTGTTTTATGAATAGCACCTCAAAAAAAGAATGAGTTCACTTGAAATTAACACATAATTTAAATGACCCACTTATTTCAACATATAACTAAAAGTTTTCTGGTTGTTCTTTGTTTTGTTGGGTTTCTAAAAACGTATGCTCAAACTATTCCTTCAAACCAAATCATTGAAATTAATAAACTTGCTAGTTTTTTAAAGTCGGATGTACAGGAATCGTTAGGGGAAACTCCATCTATTTCAAATGCACAATTAGCCAACTATTTTCGTGAAAAATTCTCTGAACGTTATTTTTATGATTGGAGAAATTTTGATGCACGTTTTAAATCATATAATACCATTTATCCGGAAGCTGAAAGCGGCCATACCGAAAGAGCATTGGAGCATCTTTCAAAATTTACAGATTCTACTAATTGGAAGCTGCCTTTTAATTACCAAAATGGTGATCCTGTTAACGCCTATGCGTTGCGCCATTTGGCACGCCAACATAAAATGGTGGATATTGCTTTCTATTACAACTATCAGAATAAAAAACCTGAATATTTAAACTATTTCAAAAACCAATTAAAATCTTTAAATGCCGCTTTATTGGCTGATGATTATGAAACCATTGAAGATGGCAACGGTGTTTACGAAGCTTTTAGGTCGGGGTATCGCATCTTGAATTGGTTGCAAATTCATAATATGTTTTTGGGTGAAAACGGTTATTCTGATGAAGATCAGCTTTTAACTATTGCCACTTTATTACAACATGCCTCCAGTTTATATGAAACCAATGCGGAATTTGTACCTGGAAACCATCAGACCAGAGGGATGTCAGCTCTAGCAATGCTTTCCATTTTGTTTCAAGATTTTAAAGATTCGGACAAGTGGTATGAATTGGCCATGAATCAACTGGGAGCCCATTTAGATAAAGAAATTAATGACGATGGTTTTCAGTTTGAGCGTACCGTGCATTACCATATAAGCGATATCGACAATTATTACTACGTGTATCAATTAGCTAAAAACAGCCATTTAAAAGTGGATGATTTCTGGGAAAGCAAGTTGAAATCGTTATTTACCACCTTAACAAAAATTGCGTATCCAGATAAATCAGCACCAGTTTTTTCAGACGATACCGATACGCCTTGGGGCGAAAAAAATGATATTTCGGGAGCTTTAACATTAGGATATTTATTATTCGAAAATTCTGAAATGGGTTATTTCGCTAACAGCTATGTAGATACAAACATGTTTTGGTATGTAAGCGATTCGCAATTAAACATGCTCAATAATATTGAATCGACGACACCCGTTTTTAAATCGGTCACATTTCCAACAACAGGTTATTACATCATGCGAGAAGGCTGGAAACCGAAAGATAAGATGATGATTATTTCCAACGGGTTGGACAAAGAAAAACCAGACCACCAACATGGCGATATGTTAGGTGTGCAGGCTATGGCAAATGGGCAGGTTATTTTGCCAAACTATCAAGTACGTTATTCATTAAAAGATTTAGAATTCTTTAAAAATTCCATGGTTAAAAATGTGGCTTTGGTTGACAATGAGCTTCAAGGAAAAGAATACACTTCCAACCAAGGTGGTAGTGGTTTTGGCAAGTTTAAGGTATTGCCACAACCCAAAACCATGGCGTGGAACAGCACTGAAAATTTAGACGTTTACATTGGCAGCCATAACGGTTTTGAAAATATTGGCGTAAATTACAACCGGCAAGTTATTTATTTAAAAGACGATTTTTGGATTGTAAAGGATAATTTTAAATCGGACAAACCACATACCTACAAACAAATTTGGCAAGGTCATTATACATTAGAAGAAGCTCCAAATTTATTACGCTCTACTTTTAATGATGGTTCAGGAAGTGATATTTACCAATTGGTTGCTATTGATTCAGTTTCAACTTCTGGAACACGAGGAAAAGAATGGGCCGTAGCTTCAAAAAACAATAAAAGCAATTTCAACTTTATAACCGTTATTTTTCCTTTTGGGAAATATGATGATAGAATAGATGAAGAAAAAAACAACCCAGATTTAAAAGGTTGGCAAGTAAACCATTCGAAATGGAAAATCAATGGTACTCAACCAACTTCATTAACCAAAGAAAATCATTCTGTTTTCTTTTCAGTCAAAACATTAGAATTAAACAAACTTAAAATGACGTTTTCAGAAGAAGTTGATGTATTTGTAAAGCTTGAAAACAATAAGCTAACAATTCAATCTTTAAATACAAAAACCATACAGTTAGCTGTTAACGGTGTGAAGGAAAACGAAAAAGCAACTTTAGCCCCTGGAAAGGAGCTTAACTTCACGTTGAAACCATAACCATGTTGCTTTTTCCATCATCTATGTCCCTTTAGGGCCAAAATATGGGTAGGCAATTTATATCGAGGAGTGAATTCGTGCCTTTAGGTACGACATAGGGCAGCATTGAAAGAAGGATATTTGCAATCTGATTTCATGTATGGCATTGTTTTAAAATCCGCTTTTCCATCCTGTACCTAAAGGCACAGAAAACCAGCGTATTAATATGCCACTACCCATATTTTGTCCCTAACGGGACAGAGCAAATGCTTTTATGGACTTAATGATCTTTGTGGTTCCGAGAGCCATCGGGACGTGTAATGTTTTGTGTACCTTTGTGTTACAGCTATTGCACTGAGATGCACAAAGAAAAAAACACTTTAACAGACCGTAAAAATTATCATACGTTTTTAACGCCATACTTTAACACTACTAAAGGGTCCATACAATTGGAATCGGCAAATGAATATACTGTTGGGTTTGACAAATCCATTTTCTTTAAAGAATTCACCAAAAAAGAGCTTAAACAATACGAAAAAACCCCAGCGGA
Organism: Mariniflexile sp.; assembly: GCF_052728615.1. Lineage (NCBI taxonomy): Bacteria > Pseudomonadati > Bacteroidota > Flavobacteriia > Flavobacteriales > Flavobacteriaceae > Mariniflexile > Mariniflexile sp. The sequence continues at coordinate 22,709 of NZ_JBFVFE010000040.1, forward strand.
ATTTGAATAGAAGGGCTTATTCGCAATGCAAGGCAAACGTTTTTAGGAACTTAATAATCTTTGTGGTCCCGAGCTATCGGAAGAGCCTCCCCACAATAGCGTATGTAGTTGATATTCGGTTATTTTATGTCAAATTCAGGTTGTTCAGTGAAGGAAAACGAAAAAGCAACATTAGCACCTGGAAAGGAGCTTGTTTTTACATTGAAACCATAACCATGTTGCTTTTTCCATCATCTATGTCCCTTTAGGGACAAAATATGGGTAGCGAGAATTATATCGAGGCGTGGATCCGTGCCTTTAGGTACGACATAGGGCAGCATCGAAAGAAGGATATTTGCAATCTGATTTCATGTATGGCATTGTTTTATAATCCGCTTTCCCATCCTGTACCTAAAGGCACAGAAAACCAGCGTATTGATATGCCACTACCGATATTTTGTCCCTAACGGGACAGAGCAAACGCTTTTATGGACTTAATGGTCTTTGTAGTTCAGAGATCCATCGGAAGAGCCTCCTCACAATAGCGTATGTAGTTGATATTCGGTTATTTTATGTAAAATTCAGGTTGTTCAGTGAAAGAAAACGAAAAAGCAACTTTAGCACCTGGAGAGGAACTTAACTTCATGTTGAAACCATAACCATGTTGCTTTTTCCATCATCTATGTCCCTTTAGGGACAAAATATGGGTAGCGAGAATTATATCGAGGCGTGGATCCGTGCCTTTAGGTACGACATAGGGCAGCATCGAAAGAAGGATATTTGCAATCTGATTTCATGTATGGCATTGTTTTATAATCCGCTTTTCCGTCCTGTACCTAAAGGCACAGAAAACCAGCGTATTGATATGCCTACCCAAATGAAGTCCCTAACGGGACTGAGCAAACGCTTGTATGGACTTAATGATCTTTGTGGTTCTGAGAGCCATCGGAAGAGCCTCCCCACAATAGCGTATGTAGTTGATATTCGGTTATTTTATGTCAAATTCAGGTTGTTCAGTGAAGGAAAACGAAAAAGCAACATTAGCACCTGGAAAGGAGCTTGTTTTTAAATTGAAACCATAACCATGTTGCTTTTTCCATCATCTATGATGTCCCTTTAGGGACAAAATATGGGTAGCGACAATTATATCGAGGCGTGGATCCGTGCCTTTAGGTACGACATAGGACAGCATTGAAAGAAGGATATTTGCAATCTGATTTCATGTATGGCATTGTTTTATAATCCGCTTTCCCATCCTGTACCTAAAGGCACAGAAAACCAGCGTATTGATATGCCACTACCCAAATGAAGTCCCTAACGGGACAGGGCAAACGCTTTTATGGACTTAATGATCTTTGTGGTTCTGAGAGCCATCGGGACGTGTAATGTTTTGTATGCCTTTGTGTTGCAGCTATTGCACTGAGATGCACAAAAAAACACTTTAACAGACAGAAAAAATTATCATATGTTTTTAACGCCATACTTTAACACTCCTAAAGGCTCGATACAATTGGAATCGGCAAATGAATATACTGTTACATTCGACAAATCCATTTTCTTTAAAGAATTCACCAAAAAAGAGCTTAAAAAATACGAAAAAACCCCAGCGGAATTTGAATAGAAGGGCTTATTCATAATGGGAAATTTAGCCTCATTTGAATATTTTAATTGTCAAGTTACTTTTCTCAATTATTTTTCCAAGCTTCAAAGTCTTTCAACGTTTGTTCATGAGTTGGAGGGTACAAACCAATTATAGATTTTCCGTTATTAACCTGCTCTAAAACGAAATCTTCAAACAGGGTCATTTTTTCACATTCAACGGCTACATCGTTGGCAATTTCAGAAGGTATTACCATAACACCATCTTTATCTCCAACAATAATGTCTCCAGGAAATACGGCAACATCGCCACAACCTATGGGAACGTTGATGTCTAGAGCTTGGTGCAAGGTTAGATTGGTTGGTGCTGAAGGTTTTTGATGATACGAATGAAACGGCAATTGAGCAATTTCTTCAGAATCCCTAAACCCGCCATCTGTAACAATGCCCGCAGCACCACGCTTCATGAGTCTTGTCACTAAAATAGAGCCTGCTGATGCTGCTCTTGCATCTTTTCGACTATCAATAACTAAAACAGAACCTTCAGGGCAGGTTTCTATAGCGACTCTTTGCGGATGTTTTGGGTCTTGAAAAACACTAATAGGGTTTAAATCTTCTCTGGCCGGAATATATCGAAGTGTAAAAGCTTCACCAACCATACTTTTATTTTGATTGCTTAAAGGACATACATTTTGTATGAACTGATTTCTTAAACCTTTTTTATACAGGCAAGTAGCAATAGTAGCAGTACTGATTTTTTGAAGCTTAATTCTGTTTTCATTACTCAATTTCTTCATATCCTCAAGGTTATCTAGTTTCTAATAGACCTATTCTTTCAATATTATTATTTTTTTTCAATAAATCAGATTTCTCGCTGGGTGTAAACGTGTCTTTATCTTCCCATTTAGGATTTTTATATAAAATATTCAAATCTTTAGCTCCACCTGAAAGCTTTAATGTTCCGGAATCATAAATCAAACAGTTTTTAATTACATTGCTAAAGCCCGATAAACTTACGGGATATTTTAAATTATAACTATTTTCAAATACCGAATTGGTAATAACAACAGTATTGATATTCTTTGTTTTGATGATGCCACCTTTTTCGTAGTTTGAGACTTTACTGAAAACACAATGATCTACCAATAGCTGTTCTGGATTATTGGAAGATAAAGGGTCGATAGTTTTAACATAGTTTACCGCAAATTCTTCAATATTTTTAAACACTGAATTATACAGAATAATCACTTCAGCATTATAACTTCCCAAACCTGTTTTTTCATAAGATAGATTTAAACCTCTATATGAGTTTTCAATAGTTGTATTTTTAATACTTATCGTATCGGCCTTAGTGCCCACGTAGGCTTTAAAAACACTACCACCGCCATCTTTGTTTGTAAAATTTTTAATCTTGCAATGGTTTACAAATAAATTGTATTTACTGCCCATTTGTTCTTCTGGAGACACAAACGCATATTTTACAGGAGTGCTGTTTTCGCCATCTAGTGTAACGTTTTCAATGGTAAATTTCACACCTTCGTTTATTCTGAAAAAATAATTTAAGGGGCTTTCCATGGTCTCTGGGGATTTGATTATGGTTTTACCATCTTTACTCCCTTGAATGGTTATGTTTTTAGTTAATTTACTGGTTTTGACCTCGTAATAAATACCGCTTTTCAGCTTTAAAATACTTTCTGGTGCAGCGTTTTTAATGGCTTTGCCAATATTATTCGTACCAGGTTCTACATCTATAATGGCACTGGACACTGCCATTTTTGGAGCCTTTATATCTGGTTTCCAAGAAGGGCCCGTTATCATGGTCATAGCCTCCGGATAGTATTTGTTATCTAAATTAAATGCCCCTGCCACATAAATATTTCTTTTGGCATTTGTAATGTCAAATTCTGGACTCTCCTTTATTTTCCTAACATCTTGTAAAATACTATTTGAAGCTGTTGGCATAGGAAACACGTTTAACAAAACCCAATCTATGGTAGCTTTTGTAAAATAATTGGCGTCAACCTCAGCTTCAGAATCCACCATGTTTCCCTCAAAGCGAATGCCTTTAATATCATCTGCCACTTTTAATATGTCTTTTCCTGTGGTATTGGATATTAAATTATTTGCAAACAATACATTCATTGGTGGCAAGGTTCTTTCTTCATCCTTTCCTGCGCCAAATTCCATAGCATCACAATTAATCAATGTGTTGTTGACTATGGTCACATTTTTCACTTGATTATAACGGTTTAAAGGCGAGTTTGGAACACCGTTCATAATAACGATGGGACCTCTAAACCCATTACCAGCGAGACTTACCAAAAAATTATTTCTGATGATATGTCCTTCATTAATCACCCTAATGCCACCTGTTTTAGGTTTATTGTTTCCTAAAAAAACATTATTTTCTACTAACGCATTGTTTCCATGTCTGAGCGTAAGCGTTCCTTCGCTTTCCAAAAAAAGATTATTTCTATAAATGTTATCCCCAGATTTGTTTGAAATAATTTCAATTTCACCATTGCAATGTTCAAAAGTGTTATTTTCAACCAAGCTTTTAGAAGATTTCATGGAGTTTGTACTGGTGCCAATCCGTATGGTTTCGCCACCGTTCACACCCAAATCTGGTCGTTCCCCAAAATAATTATGGTCAATTTGATGGTGGTTCTCTTCATGTTCTTCTCCTTTAAGCCAAACTACCAAAGTGGTGCCATGGTTTAATTTGCCCGTAAAATTGTTGTGGTCTACGCGGTTGTTCTTGCCCCAAAGATCAACCCAATGGGTCGTTGTGCTTAAATCGGTAGGATTGCAATAAGAAATGGTACAATTGGTTACCCTGCAATTGCTTGCAAATTCTTGGTCATTTTTTTTAAATGAAATAACGGATTTTAAATCAGTGCCTCCATCTTTAAACCAAAATCCTTCTACAATAATATAAGAACCGGAAAGACTTATACCAGAATTGCCCGTAAATATAACGCTGCCATTGGTTTCTGCTTTAATGGTAATAGGGGCTTCTTTAGTACCTTTAACATTAACGAATAAGTCCGCATGGTCCCAAACGCCATTTTTAAGTACAATTGAATCGCCAGGAACCGCTTTTTTAACAGCAGCATTAAATTCCTGAACATTCTTGACATACACTTTTTTTGGTTGTGCCATGTTTGTAAATGGTTGGGTGCTGGTGTTTAATTGAAAACCAACAAATATAAGTGCTATCATATAAAATTTGTAAAACATAGAGGTTCTTTTTAAATGGATTAGGCTATTTGAAAAATTAATACTATATTTGGTAAACCAATTTGGTAAACCAGTTATCGATTCATACAAATCTATGGAATTATTTGCAATATCTAGCCTAAGTGGACAATTGCTATACCAAATTTGAATTTTTGCATATAAGGGATTCTATTAATTTTACCGAGCAAGAAAAAGCCACCAATGGTTCGGACCTCGGACTAATTTCTAAAAACAAACATGCTTTTGAAAAATAAAATACAACCGATATTACTTGCTTTAATATTCCTTGTGGTTTCTTGTAACGCACAAACAAAAGCATTTTCCAAAACAAAAAAATCAAACAAACTAGAGCACCCAAGTTTAATACTCACTAAATCTGGTGTCGAAAAGATAAGAGCACAATTAGGCAACGTGCCACTTTTTGATGAAACCTTAGCAAAAGTAAAAGCCGAGGTAGATGCAGAAATATTAAATGGCATAGAAGTTCCTATACCAAAAGATTTTTCAGGTGGCTATACACACGAACGCCACAAAAAAAACTTTCTGATTTTACAAAAAGCAGGTGTTTTATATCAGATTTTGGATGACGAAAAATACGCAAAATATGTTAAGGATATGCTTTTGGAGTATGCCAAAATATACCCTACCCTTCCTTTGCACCCGCAAATACGCTCGTATGCAAGAGGGAAGTTGTTTTGGCAAAGTCTAAACGATTCCAATTGGTTGGTATACGTAAGTCAGGCCTACGATTGCGTTTATAATTATTTAAGCGAAAAAGAACGCAAATATTTAGAAAAAGACCTTTTTAGACCGTTTGCAAAATTTATTTCGGTTGATAACCCAAAGTTTTTTAATCGCGTTCACAACCACGCTACCTGGGGCAATGCTGCAGTTGGCATGATTGCATTGGTTATGGATGATGACAAGTTATTGGAAACCGCTTTGCACGGATTGAAAAAAGATAATATAGACCCTAATGAGAAAGATAATGATGGTGCGTTTATAAAAAAGAAAGGTCAAAAAGTGGGGTTTCTAGCCAATTTGGAAGAACCCTTTTCACCCGATGGCTATTACACCGAAGGCCCTTATTACCAACGCTATGCCATGTACCCGTTTTTGGTTTTTGCTGAAGCTTTACAAAACGTAAAACCAGCACTTAAAATTTTTGAATATAAAGATGGTGTGTTACTAAAATCTATTAACACCTTATTGAATTTAACCGATGCAGAAGGCAATTTCTTCCCATTGAATGATGGTCAAAAAGGCATGTCGTATTACTCTCGGGAACTGGTATCAGCGGTAGATATTGGCTATTATTTTGGAGGTAATAATACCGATTTATTATCCATTGCCAAAGATCAAGGTGAAGTATTGTTGGACGACACAGGCTTATCGGTAGCCATAGGGGTTCGAGATGGTTTAGCAACCCCATTTATCAAAAAATCAATCAACTTATCCGACGGAAAAAACGGCGATGAAGGTGGTGTTGCCATTTTAAGAGCAGATGGTTCCAAGAACGAACTTACGTTGGTTATGAAATATTCTGCGCAAGGATTAAGTCATGGACACTATGATAAATTATCGTTCTCTTATTATGAAGGTGGCAACGAAGTGATCCAAGATTACGGCATGGCCCGTTATGTAAACATTCAACAAAAAGGTGGCGGTAATTATCTAAAGGAAAACACCACTTGGGCAAAACAAACCATTGCCCATAATACCATAATCCAAAACGAAACGTCACATTTTGGCGGCGATTTTGAAACGGGTAGTTTAAACCATTCCGAAAAATATCTGTTTGATGTTTTCAATGTAAATCTTCAAGTCATCAGTGCCACTGAAACAAACGCTTACCCTGGCACAAAATTACAGAGAACGATGGTGCTTATTAAAGACGACACCTTTGAAAATCCGTATCTTTTAGACATCATTAAAATAAATTCAGAAACTGAAAATCAATACGATTTACCTTATTATTATTTAGGACAAATCATGTCTGCCAATTTTAAATATAGTGTGCCAGAGGTTTTAAAACCATTAGGAACTAAAAACGGTTATCAGCATTTATGGAACGAAGGCGAAGGTAAATCGGAAAGCGGAAATGCTAAAATCTCATGGTTTAACAAGGAACGTTTTTATACACTTACTTCGGCAGTTTCAAATGAAGATGAATTGATTTTTACCAGAATTGGTGCGAACGATCCCGATTTTAACCTTAGAAACGACCCAGGTTTTATCATCCGTAAAAAGAACAGCAAAGATACTTATTTTGTATCTTTATTAGAATCTCATGGGCATTACGACCCGGTTAGTGAAATAGCAACCAATGCGTTCAGCAACATCAAAAACCTAAAAATAGCATATAGTGATGATGCCTATTTTGCTATAAGTATTGAAACTATTAATAATGAAAACAGTCTATTTTTGTTTTCATTAAAAGACAATTCAAAAAACAGTAAACATCAAATAAAAATAGAGAATAAAACCTATGAATGGATAGGGGCTTATCAATTAACAGAAATAAATAAAAAATTATGAACCTTCCATAACGAGAACTTGATGCTCAAGGGAATGATTATATGGAAGCAACATATGACCTTAAAAAAAACAATAAATATAAACATATGAAACGATTTAGTGAAAAGTACATCATCACAAAAGAAATGGCATGGGAAGAGCTGGGTGGAGGAGTATCAAGAAAGTTTTTAGGTTATGATAATCAAATCATGATGGTAAAAGTAAAATTTGAGAAAGGAGCATTAGGTGCCCCACATCAACATTTTCATACGCAAGCTACCTATTGTGTTTCAGGTAAATTTGAATTTGAAATTAATGGAGAAAAGAAAATTGTAGAAGCAGGAGATGGCGTGTATATTGAACCAAATTTATTGCATAGCGCAGTTTGTTTGGAAGAAGGGATGCTAATTGACACTTTTAGTCCTGTAAGAGAAGATTTCTTAAGTGGTGGCGCGGTATCTTATTTTGGAGATAAAAAGGCATAAGAAAAAATCTGCTAACCCAATTAGAGAAGATTTTATGCAGTAACAGACTGCTTATCAATCCAAATTTTGTTAAATATTTTATTTTGACAAAGATTTTTCACTAAAATAAATGTTTTTAACAAAATATTATATATATTTGGTCAACCAAACTGGTTAACCAGTTTGGTTGTTAAAAAAGTACGGGCTAACACCCCTTGTTTTAGCAGCACAACAAAAAACTAAATCTAGAAAAAATCAAACTTTAAAAAATTAATTATGAATTTAAAAAACAAGCTGGCTCTTATTGCACTATTGCTTTTCAATATTGCAGTATTCGCACAAAACAAAACGGTAACTGGCCAAGTGGTGTCTGCAACCGATAACATACCAATTCCTGGTGTCAATGTTATTGTTTTAAACACAACAAGAGGTACTACAACCGATTTTGACGGAGGTTTTAAAATTGACGTTAAAAACGGAGAGGTACTGCAATTCTCTTATATTGGATTTGTTACCCAAACTCAAGCAATCAAAGACCAAAAAACCATTAATATTTCTCTACAAGAAGATATAGCTAAATTAGATGAAGTGGTGGTTGTAGGTTATGGTACCCAAAAAAGATCTAGCGTTACTGGATCGGTAGCTAAATTGAAGAGTGAAAATATTGAAAACGCTCCGGTTTCACGATTAGATCAAGCAATTCAAGGAAAAATTGCGGGTGTAAGGGTACAAAACATCTCATCGGAAGCAGGTTCCGACACTCAAATAAACATTAGAGGTGTAAGTTCTGTTAATGCTGGTTCAGGCCCATTAATTGTTGTAGATGGGCAACCCGTGCCCGATGGTATGGGCGCCATTAACAATGCCGATGTAGAGTCTGTTGAGGTATTAAAAGATGCAGCTTCTGCCGCCATTTATGGTTCTAGGGGTGCAGGAGGCGTTATATTGATTACCACAAAAAAGGGTAAGGAGGGTAAAACGAGATTTAGTTTCAATTCTATGATGGGTGTTAAAGAAGCCTATGAAACTTATGACATTATGAGTTCTTTAGCTTATGTTGAGCGATTATATGCTGAATCTGCTTTAAGAATTGCCGATCCGCTATGGACAGGAAGTAAAACGCAGGCAGGTACCATCCCTTCTTTGGACAAATGGCGTTCTCAATATGCTATTGAAAAAGAGTTGTTAGGAGGTATTGGCACTGATTATCAAGATGAAGTGTTGAGAACTGCTTTTTATCAAGATTTGCAGTTTAACGTTTCTGGTGGCAGCAAAAAAAATAAATATTATGCTTCATTAGGATATCAAGATGATCAAGGTTTAATGTTGAACAGTAGTTACCAAAAATTAAATTTCAGGTTTAAATTTGATTCAGAATTAACCGATAAAATAAAATTAAACATTAATTTAAACCCTTCTAATACCCAAACTGAAAGACCTGGCACCAATTATATTGACTTTACAAGGTTTCCTAGTTTTTTACCGGTATATCATACCCAAGCTACCGCAGACTTTATAAATGCGGCAAATCCTAATGCAAACATAGTAGTGGGCAGTTATGCAGAAGATGACGATTTTGCCAACTTAGCTTATACCAGTGTAGATCCAGACGGCGTCCCTTTTACCACGGGTACATCACAAAGAGCATTTACAACTTCAAATACAAATCCTATGCGCGCTTTGCTTGAGCAATACGATAATAACAATCAATTCCGTTTTCAAGGAAGCGTTAGTTTGAATTTTGAAATTGCAAAAGGTTTGGATTTCAAAACAACCCAAAATCTCTATTTTAGAAATTCTGAAAGAGAAGAAACAGGGCAATCAGACGCAACTAGAGTTGGAAATCCAAATTATGCCACTTATACGAGTACAAATTATTTCGATTTCTTAACAGAAAACACTTTTAATTACAACAAAAGTATTGGTGATCATGATTTTACGGCCTTAGCCGGTTTTACATACGAAAAAACAAATACAAAATCATTACAGACACGTGGCACTACATTTCCTACCGACGATATTAAAAACCTAAATTTTGCCACGGTTATTTTAGCACCGGTTCAATCTGATATTACCGTTGGTTTGATGTCGTTTTTAGGGCGGGTAAATTATGCGTATAAGAGCAAATATTTGCTTACTGCAAGTTACCGTACCGATGGAAGTACCTTGTTTGATGTAGGAAACAAATGGGGCGGTTTCCCTGCAGTTTCTATAGGGTGGGTAGTGTCAAAAGAAAACTTTTTTTCTGAAATAGAATCCATTAACAGATTGGCTTTTAGGGCTAGTTATGGTGCCACAGGCAATAATGCCATTCCACCATTTTTATACCAAGAAACCTTAAATCCTTCAAATTATGTTACCGGGCCAGGTACCGGTAGCATTACTACAGGATTAGCAAATCTTTCAAATGTATATAGTAATCCATTAATTACTTGGGAAAGAACGTTTCAAACAAATTTAGGATTTGATTTGGCCATGTTTCGTAATAAAATAAATCTAAATATAGATGTGTTTGAATCAAGAACCGAAAAATTATTACTTGAAAATTCAGCGTTGTTAATAACAGGGTCCAGTTCAGTAATTACGAATGCCGGTAGTTTGAAAAATAGAGGATTCGAAGTAGAGTTATCTACGGTGAATGCGAGAACGGAAGCCTTCACTTGGAGTACTGATTTTAATATTTCGCGTTTTAAAAACAAAATCACGGATTTAGGAGATAAGGACCGTTTAATTTCCCCAACAATCGACAATAGAAATGGTTTAAACAACTACGCTATTGTTGGCGAAACATTAATTAGTTTTTTTGGCTATAAAACAGACGGCGTTTGGAACAGTAACGCCGATATTGCCGCTTCGGGCTTAACAACAACGTTAACCAATGGTATTGTAGAAGGCGGTATAAAAATTGTTGATGTTGATGGAAATGGTATAATAAATACCGATGATAGGGTTATTTTAGGAGATCCATATCCAGATTTTACTTGGGGTATTACCAATAAGCTAAATTATAAAAATATTGATTTGAATTTCACATTCCAAGGGGTTCTGGGAGGCGAGTTAATAAACGGAGATATTAATTATAACGAAGCCAAAGAACGGAATTTAAATTATATGAGAAACCGATGGGTAAGCCCAAGTAATCCAGGAGATGGCAAAACACCTTATGTTACCAATGGATTCAATTGGCTTTTTACTGATAACGCCGTAGAAGATGCCACTTATTTCTCCTTAAGAGAGGCTTCTTTGGGATATAGTTTGGGCAAAGATGCTTTGGAAAGCATTAAATTGACCAATTTAAGATTCTCATTGACGGGTCAGAATTTGCTGTTCGTAACTAAAGATTACAGAGGTATAAATATTGAAGCTAGAACATCGCAAACAAGTCCATTGATAGATGGTTACCAAAGAGGTGGGTTTCCCATACAAAAAACAATCCTGTTTGGTATAGAAGTTGGTTTCTAATAAAAAAATAACCCATAAAAATAAACGCATTTTAAACATAAGTTTTAATGAGGTTTTTAAACTTTTAAAAAATATAAATATGAAAAATTGTATAAAAAAAATGAAACTATTGTTTTTATTCTCTTTTCTATGGTTGGTAGGATGTTCTGATACCTTAGATGTAGAAAATAAAAACGAAATTAGTCTGGATGGTTTTTATGAAACGGCAGCCAATTTTGATATTGGACTAACAGGTAGCTATAGTACCTTAAGAGCGCCCATTGCCTATGAGTGGATGTTGTCTGAAATACGTTCAGACAACACGTTTATGAATAACTATGGCACGTCCAATGCCCAAAACTTACAAGTTTTAAGTAATGATGTATTTGAGGCGCCCTCATTTGATTTGTTTATAGAACAATATTGGGCAACAACGTACCAAAGTATCCGAAGCTTAAATCGGTTGAGTGATGGTTTGCTAACTTCCTACAACCCAGTAGCTGGAACCATTGATTATAGTACGCCTTCTATTCCTCTTCCTTTGCCAGATGCCCAAAGAAAAAGAATATCCGGTGAGGTTTCATTTATGAGAGCGTACCACTATTTTAATTTAGTACGGTTATATGGTGGGGTGTTTTTAATAGATAAAATAATCACTGCAGATGAGGCTTTACTAATTCCTAGATCGAGTGTTGAGGATATTTATAAATTTATCATTGCCGATTTAAATAATGCAACTGCAAATTGTAAAACTACCAAGTTTTCTACGGCATCAGGATCTGCAGGAGCAGCAGGAATAGGAGGAACGGCAACAAAATGGGCGGCAGAAGCATTATTGGCCAAAGTGTATCTTACTTTAGGGCAAAAATCGGAGGCACTACCTTTGCTTACAGATGTCATTGCCAATAGTGGGCATGCGCTTGTAACAGCAGGTACAAACCCGTATGCGGATGTTTTTTCTGCGGCAAATGAGATGAATTCTGAAATGGTTTTTGCTATTCGTTTCAAATCGGGCGCCTTAGGCTATGGAAGCTCGTTATCTAACTTGTTTTCAAGTCAGGTAGATCTTAAATTAACCAGTCAAGGTTTGGTATATCCTACCGGTACAAGAGGTGGGTTTAATAATCCAACCCCGGAATTGTACGACTCTTATGCCCCTACTGATAAAAGAAGGGATTTTACTATAAAAGTTTTCAAACCATCAGGAACAGCTGCAACACCTAGCAAATGGACGTATTGGTCAGGGAAACACAATATACAAGTTTCTGTTCAAAATGATTCTGAATTAGACTGGCCAGTATTGCGATTCAGCGATGTTTTGCTTATGTACTGTGAGGCTGATGGCACTAATAACACCACAACTTTAGGCTATTTGAATCAAGTACACACTAGGGCAGGTTTAACTGCTTTGACCAGTACTGATGTTAATACTCCCGATTTGTATGAGAAAGCTGTTGCCGATGAAAGAAGGTGGGAATTTGCTATAGAGAATCAACGCTGGTTTGACTTGTTGCGTTTTAATAAAACCATGACAACCATTACCGCTAAAGGGGTTATGGATAATCACTTTTTGCTTATGGATCCTTTTTATGTGCAGTTTGCGGCTCCTTATACAACAGCGCAATTACAAGCCAAAACAGCAGACCCAAAATTTGATTTATTACCGATTCCAAATGTTGAGATTGTAACGAATACAGTACAAGTAATCCCAAATAATCCAGGTTATTAATTCAAGGTTTTTTATTCAAAAAATATCAAATGAACACATTATCCGATTCAACAAGAGAAAAATCTAAAAAGGTGCGTACACTTAGAATAGTTGCCTGTCTTTTTAAAAAACAATTTCTGTTGTTTTTATTAATCACTTTTCTATCTGTTAACGCTACCTGTCAAGATAAGACAGGTAGTGTTACAGATTCTGGTTCTAAAACAGAAAAGCAGGATAAAAAGAAAAAGAACAAAAAATATAAATTACCAAACATCGATTTAAGCCATTGGAGTGTGACAACCCCAGAACTAAATGCAAAAGGAAGTGCTATGACCGTACAACCACCAGCCATTTTAAATTACGCAACGGACGAAAGGCTTATACCTTATATGTATAACGATTCCACTAATGGGGCTTTGGTGTTTTATGCGTTTCCAAGCAATGCCACCACAGCAAACACCAAGTACACACGAAGTGAATTAAGAGAGCAAATGGTACCTGGCGACAATAAAGTAAACTGGCCCTTTAAACAAGGTGCATACATGAAAGGGAAACTGGCCATGGGCGAGGTCTCAAAAGATGGAAAAGGCAAGTACCATAAAGTGATCATCATGCAAATTCACGGCGTGTTAACAGATGAACAACGCGATTTAATTGGGCAAAAGGACAACAACGCACCACCGATATTGAAAATTTACTGGGATAATGGCAAAATACAGGTTAAAACAAAAGTGCTAAAAAACTTGAATGCCACCGGGGAAGAACTGCTGCATGAAGAAGCTTGGGGCGATGATAAAGGTTTTTATTTTGATCAAGAAGTGGGCTTCGGAAAATTTACATTGGAAGTAAAAGTGTCCGATGGAAAAATGGTGGTGGTGTTGAACAATAATGAATTTAAAGTATATGAAGACATCCACATGAGAAAATGGGGCGTTTTTGAAAACTATTTTAAGGCAGGCAATTATTTTCAATCCAGGGATGAAGGTTCTTTTGCCAGGGTAAAATACTATGAACTGGAAGTAAGCCATTAATAATAATAAAAACTAACTGTAATATTTAAACCTTTGATTGATATTTTTTATAATTTTATATCGGAAAGTTTGGTTAACCAATTTAAAGAAATTGTATGAATTTAGAGGTCTTATCAATAAGTGACAATCAAGAATTACAAAATGTTGTAATCGATAGAATACGGGAGTTAATAAATTATAAAAATTTAGAACCTAACGATAAGTTGCCTTCAGAACGCATGTTATCTGAAAAATTTAATGTGAGCCGTGGTGTGGTAAGAGGCGCTATCCAGAAATTGGAATTTTATGGATTGTTAAAATCGATTCCGCAAAGCGGGACTTTTGTTGCCAACGTCGGTGCCATTGCGATGAACGGTATTGTGGATGATATTTTACAATTGGAAGCACCCGATTTTAAGGCCCTGGTGGAAACACGTATTTTGTTGGAACTAAAAACAGTAAAATTAGCATCACTTAGAAGAACCGACGAAGATTTAAAATTAATGAAAAGTGCCCTGAATGCCTATGCCAAAAAAGTTTTAAATAATGAAAATGCGGTACAGGAAGATTTACTTTTTCATTTGGCGATTGCAAAAGCGAGCAAAAACAGCACCATGAATACGTTTATGATATCAATAACACCTGAAATTATTACCAATTTTGCAAAGTACCATGTTTGCGATGAAAACCAAGCTTTTTTAGGAATACAGGAGCATACCGATATTTATCAAGCCATAAAAGACCAAAACCCAACTTTGGCCAAGGAAAAAATGAAAGTTCATTTTAAAACGTTATATCAATATTGTTATAACAAATAACAAACTATTCAAAATATGAAGATGCACAGCTTCTTATTTTGATACAATATAATATTTAGGAGGGTAGCGTTGCTCAATCTGAATTGTTTTATAAAGCATTTCTTCAAAACCAGTACAGAAGTCTTGTTTTTCATTGCACCTATTGGTAATCAAATCAATTTAACAAAGTGATTGGAATGTATCTATTTGTATTACAACAAAGGCTTTATTGCATAAAATTTCCAAATGAACTCATCTTGACTTTTTGTGTTTAACCGAATCCCGATATATCAGGATGTTCAGATGAGGCTATTTTTAAAATACATAGCATCGCTACGCATAAGAAAATAGACGAAATATGGACGGGTTTTAGCCATTTTTTAGGAAATAGAAAAAGTCAAGATAAGTTCAACAACTAAAAACACATAATTATGAAAATGAAAGGATTGCGTTGGTTCATTATAGGGTTAATATTTCTGGCTACGGTAATTAATTATATTGACCGAAGTGCCCTTGCCATTATGTGGGGAAACGAAAACGTTGATGGCTCTATTTCCAAATCATTGGGTTTAACCAAAAACGATTATAGTTTAATATTGAATATATTTATGGTAGCCTATGCTTTAGGACAATTATTTTCTGGAAAATTATTCGATAAAGTGGGGACCCGAATTGGTTATGTAATCAGTATTGGTGTTTGGGGAATATCCTCATTTATGCACTCAACAGTAAGAGGTATATTTTCTTTAGCTTTTTTCAGAAGTACATTAGGATTATCGGAAGCCGGTAACTGGCCTGGGGGCGTTAAAAGTAATGCGGAATGGTTTCCTATTAAAGAACGTGCCATAGCACAAGGGCTATTTAATGCCGGAGCCTCCATTGGTTCGGTAATTGCACCACCTTTTATAGCCATGCTTTTTGTAGCATTTGGCTGGAGAATTACATTTATGGTAGTAGGTTCCTTTGGTATCTTATGGATCATCCCTTGGTTATTGATTAACAAAGCGGGGCCAAAAAAACACCCTTGGATTACAGAAGAAGAGCAAAAATATATTTTAGAAGGACAAAGCAAGGCAGACCAAAATGCCACCGAGCACACCAAAGGATTAAGCCTAAAAGAAATCCTTTCCCATAAAGAAGCTTGGGCCATAGTAGTGGGCCGTTTCTTTTTAGAACCCATTTGGTGGCTTTTTGTGGGCTGGATGCCCATATACCTGTTTGACGTTTACGGATTCAATGTTAAGGAAGTCGGTATGTTTGCTTGGGTACCTTATGTTGGTGCAGCCATTGGTAGTATTGCCGGAGGTTATGTTTCCGGTAAAATAATAGCCAAAACAAATTCCATTGATAAAGGTAGAAAAACTACCATACTAATAGGTGGTATCATTATGGTTATTGGGCTTATTGCAACAGTGCTATATGCCACAACACCAGAGCGTTTTGTATCCATCGTATTTGTGGTATTATTTGGGTTTCAGTTTGCCATTGGAAATGTACAAACCTTACCAAGCGATTTGTTCAGTGGAAAATCCGTAGGTTCATTGGCAGGCTTAGGCGGTATGGTTGGTGTGTTCTCGGTTATTATCATGAACTTTTTAGTTCCTATAATTGCAGAAGTATCGTACACGCCTATTTTTATAGCCATCGCCATTTTTGTGCCACTTGGTATAGGGGCCATTTATTATTTCGCAAAAAACATAGAGTCAGTAGAGTAAAATAAAAATTAATAAATCAAAATTTAAGAATATGAGTAATTTAAAAGAAAAAGTAGCCGTAATTACCGGAGCAACTGGTGGCATTGGTTTTGAAGTAGCAAAGAGATTGGGTAAAGACGGATACACTGTAGTGCTGAACGGTATAGAAGATGAAGCAGGAGCTAAAAGAGTTGAAGAGCTTACTGCACTGGGAATCACTGCTGAATATTACGGATTTGATGTTACGAAAGAGGAAGAAGTAACTGCAAACATCAACAAAATTGGCGAAAAGTACGGTAAAATTGACCTTCTGGTAAATAACGCTGGAGGTTTAGGAGGAAGATCTAGGTTTGAAGGAATGACTACGGAGTTTTACAGATTTGTAATGGCATTGAACCTGGACTCCACATTTTTTGCTTCAAGAGCTGCCATTCCATTCCTTAAAAAGGGCACCAATGCTTCCATTATCAACTATACATCCATTGCGGGGTGGAATGCTGGTGGCCCTGGCGCTGGTGTTTACGGCACCTCCAAAGCAGGCGTTCATGCCCTAACAAGAGCATTGGCAAAAGACCTTGCTGAATACGGCATTCGAGTGAACGCGGTATCTCCTGGTACTATTGACACACCTTTCCATAAAGAAATTAAATCGACTAAACCAGAAGTATTCGCTTCGTGGAAGGACAATATCTTATTGGGAAGATTAGGGCAGCCACAAGAAGTAGCTTCTGTTGTTTCATTCTTGGCGAGTGATGATGCCGCTTTTCTAACAGCTGAAACCATACAAATTACTGGTGGACAAGGTTTAGGAATATAACAAAGTTTTTTTTAATTTTTATCAACAGCCGTTTTGTGTATTTTACAAAACGGCTGTTATATTTTTATAATAGGTATAGGCACTTAAATCGCACTTCGAAAGTACTGATTCCATTGCGTTTTAATTGTAATTTATCATCTTTCTTAT
>NZ_JBFVFE010000041.1:0-38808 GCF_052728615.1 Mariniflexile sp.
AAACCTGACAGGTCTCAATTTCAGTGGGATTAGTACCATTTACAGAAGGTCAATCTAATTTTTTGTCATGTACTTAACCATTTTGAATATTTGTTTCATTATTACAAAAGCGCAAATATCAAATAGAAAATCAATGAGCATCACTCACTAAATTAAAATGTAACTCATGTCGAAACTCAAATTTATTGTAGGTCTTTTATTTTCCGTAAGTAGTTTAAATCTTTTTGCTCAGCAACAAAAGCAAACTAAAACGGAAAAACCAAATATCATCTTCATTTTAACGGACGACCAACGCTTTGATGCTTTGGGCTATGCGGGGAATAAGTTGATTACTACGCCAGAAATGGACAAATTAGCAAAAGAAGGCACTTATTTTGAAAGCGCCATAGTTACCACACCTATTTGTGCAGCCAGTAGAGCTAGTATTTGGACAGGACTTTATGAACGCACTCATAATTTCAATTTTCAAACTGGTAATATAAGGGAGGAATATATGGCAAACTCGTACCCAGCCATTTTGAAAAACAATGGTTATAAAACCGCTTTTTATGGTAAATATGGGGTGCTTTATGATGATTTGGATAAGCAATTCGATGATTATGAATCGTACGACCGAAACAATGCCTATAAAGACAGAAGAGGGTATTTTTATAAAACCATTGATAAAGACACGGTTCATTTAACCAGATATACAGGGCAACAAGCACTGGATTATATTAAAAATGCCGATTCAAAAAAACCTTTTTGTTTAGCGCTTAGTTTTAGTGCACCTCATGCACATGACCCTGCGGAAGATCAATATTTTTGGCAACCGGAAACGGATAACTTGTTGCAAAACATGACGATGCCAGGACCAGACTTAGGCGAAGACAAATACTTTGAAGCGCAGCCAAAATTTGTGCGCGATGGTTTTAACCGTTTGCGTTGGACGTGGCGTTTTGATACGCCTGAGAAATATCAGCACAGCGTAAAAGGCTATTACCGTATGATTTCAGGCATTGATAACGAAATCGCTAAAATACGAGCGGAATTGGTCAAAAAAGGTCTCGATAAAAACACGGTCATTATTTTAATGGGCGATAATGGGTATTTTTTAGGCGAGCGCCAATTAGCCGGTAAATGGCTGATGTATGATAATTCCATTCGTGTACCGCTCATCATTTTTGATCCACGTGTAAATGGCCATCAGGATATTAAAGAGATGGCGTTAAATATTGACGTGCCACAAACCATTTTGGATTTAGCGGGCATTCAAGCACCAAAAACATGGCAAGGAAAAAGTTTGATGCCCATAGTAAATAAAGAAACCAAAAGCATTCAAAGAGATACCATTTTAATAGAGCATATTTGGGATTTTGAACACATTCCACCAAGTGAAGGTGTTAGAACCAAGGACTGGAAATATTTTAGGTACGTTAATGATAAATCGGTTGAAGAATTGTACGATCTTAAAAAAGACCCTAAAGAAATCAATAACCTCATCAATAATCCTAAATACAAAACCATTGCTGCTAACCTTAGAACAAAATGCGATGAATTAATAAAGAAAAACAGTGATGTTTACAGAAACCCGCCAACAGATTTATCGGTTGAATTAATTAGGGAACCTAATGGAGTTTCCATTTTAGATTCAAAACCAGAATTTGGTTGGGTCATCGCTAAGGAGTCCGTATTTCAATCGGCCTATCAAATTTTGGTAGCCTCTTCAAAAAAGAATATTGATTTGAATATCGGGGATATTTGGGATAGCAAACAAGTCCGTGACCAAGCATCCACAAATATTGAGTATGCAGGAAATGCTTTGGAAGTTGGAAAAACCTATTATTGGAAAGTCCGTAATTGGGATGTAGATAATAGGTTGGTGAATTATTCTGAATCGCAAGAATTTACGATTGGTAAATCGGATGATATGATTTCAACCGAAAACAAATTTCAAATTGACCGTATAAAACCTGCGAATTTTGAAAAGCGCGGAGAAACCTATTTTATGGACTTTGGAAAAGCGGCATTTGGGACTATTGATTTTACATACAATGCAAAAAAACCACACACCTTAACATTTAGGATTGGCGAACAATTGGACGGAAAAAATATCAATAGGATGCCTGCTGATAAAAGCCACATTCGCTATCAAGAAATAAAAGTAGATGTAAAACCTGGTAAAACAGCCTATCAACTTCCTATAAAACCAGATATGCGGAACACCTTGCCAGGAAAAGCATTGGCGCTTCCTAAAGGATTCCCAGTATTGATGCCTTTTAGATATGCTGAGGTTGATGGCGCAAAAGAAACCATTTCCGCAGAAAATTTTGAACAACTGGCATACCATACCTATTGGGATGATACGGCGAGTAGTTTTGAAAGTTCGGATGCTGTTTTGAATCAGGTTTGGGATTTGTGCAAATACTCCATAAAAGCAACCACGTTTAACGGCTTGTATGTAGATGGTGATAGAGAGCGTATTCCTTATGAAGCGGATGCCTATTTAAATCAATTAAGTCATTACACCACCGATAGGGAATATGCCATGGCAAGACGGACCATCGAATATTTTATGGAACACCCAACATGGCCAACAGAATGGCAACAACATGTAGCTTTGATGTTTTATGCAGATTATATGTACACGGGAAACACGGAGCTGATTGAAAAATATTATGATAAATTAAAGTATAAAACACTTTATGGATTGGCTAATGAAGAAGGCTTGATTACTTCTACAAAAGTAACTCCAGAGTATATGGAGAAACTTGGCTTTAAAAAAGGCTATGAAAAACCGCTTACGGATATTGTCGATTGGCCATCAGCCGGTTGGGGAGGCGATCTAAATAATAAAGGCGAACGCGACGGCCATGTGTTCCAACCCTATAATACCGTTATCAATGCCTTTTACTACCAAAACATGAAAATTATGGCAGAATTCGCCCAAGTTTTAAGGAAAACAAAGGAGGCTGCAGACTTTGAATTAAGAGCCTTAAAAGCAAAAAAGGCAGTCAACGAAAACATGTTCGATGCCAAAAGAGGTATTTATGTGGACGGAATTGGAACAGATCATGCGTCCTTACATGCCAATATGTTGCCTTTAGCTTTTAATATGGTGCCGGAAAACCATATAGACACGGTTCTTGAATTTGTGAAGTCCAGAGGGATGGCATGCAGTGTGTATGGTTCGCAATACTTAATGGAAGCACTGTATAATGCGGGTGAAGCGGAGTATGCCTTAAAACTTTTAACGGATACCAGTGATAGAAGTTGGTATAATATGATTCGAGCGGGTTCAACCATTACTTTAGAGGCTTGGGACATAAAATACAAGAACAATTTAGACTGGAACCATGCTTGGGGAGCGGTACCTGCCAATGCGATTCCTAGAGGGTTATGGGGAATTACGCCAAAAACACCGGGCTATGGAATTGCAAGTATCAAACCTCAAATGGGAACTTTAAAAAATAGTGCCATTGAAGTGCCAACGGTATTGGGAACTATCAAAGGAAGCTATGTGTTTAATAACGATAGATTACAAACCTATGTCATTGAAATTCCTGCTAATATGGTAGCAGAATTCAACATAAAACCAGCACCCGGTAAAGAACTGATGCATAATGGTAAAAAAGTAGCCGCTGCTTTTGGTTCCGTTAGGTTAACACCGGGTAAACACACCATTCAATTGGTTATCAATTCATTTTAAAAATCAACTGAAAGTTATGAGACCTATATTGTATTATTTATTTGCTGTTTTAATCCTATGCACTTCATTTAAAGAAACTTCCAAAGTAAAAATTGAGGGAGAACTTAAAAAATGGCATCGCGTTACACTTGTTTTTGAAGGGCCTGAAACCAGTGAACTTGCAGATGATAATCCGTTTTTAAATTACCGATTGGACGTTACTTTTACAAATAATGGAAAAAGCTATACCATTCCCGGTTTTTACGCTGCCGATGGGAATGCCGCTGAAACCAGTAGTGAGTCGGGCAAGATTTGGAAAGTACATTTTACGCCAGATAATATTGGGGAATGGACATATACAACTGCTTTTAAAAAAGGTACTAACATAGCTGTAGAACAACATTTAAAAGAAGCAACCAGTGCCGGTTTTATGGACGGACAAACGGGACATTTTTCAATTGCAGCATCCGATAAAACAGGTATTGATAATAGGGCGAAAGGCAGACTGAATTATGTGGGGGAATCCTATTTAAAATTTGCTGAAACCAATGATTATTTTATAAAACTTGGTGTGGATGCGCCTGAGAATTTATTGGCTTATGATGATTTTGATGTATCTACCAACGCCTTAGGATTTAAAAAAAGTTGGAGTCCGCATGCAGCCGATTTTGATGCCAGTGCGCAACCATTTTTATGGAAAGGCAATAAAGGAAAAAACTTGCTGGGAGCCATTAATTATTTAGCAAGCGAATCCTTAAATGTGTTTTCATTTTTAACTTTTAATGTGGATGGCGACGACCGAAATGTATTTCCCTATCTTTTAAAAGTTCCTATGGAAGACTATGAAACGTATGCCAGCGACAAGAAAAATATACAGGCTTGGGAAACGATGTTTCATAAAACCAGACTGGATGTCTCTAAATTGGATCAATGGGAGCGCATTTTCGAATATTCAGAACAAAAAGGCATGTTTCTGCATTTTAAAACCCATGAAACGGAAACAGACCATTTAATGGATGCCGGTGTTTTTGGCGTGGAAGGGAAGTTGTATTACCGAGAACTTATTGCGAGATTTGGGCATCATTTATCCATGAACTGGAATTTAGGGGAAGAGAACAATCAACCCATACAAGAAGTTAAAAAAGTAGCAAACTACATTTACAATTTGGACGCCTATCATCATCACATGGTCATGCACACCTTTCCAAACCAAGATGATCTCTATGCAGAATTGATTGGAGACCAATCGCGTTTAACGGGAGCATCACTTCAATTGAGTGATCCCGAATTTAAGGATGTGCATCCAAGGGTTTTAAAATGGCGTGAAAAATCCAATGCCACAGGGAAAAAATGGGCATTGGCGGTTGATGAACCCGGTAAAGCCAATATTGCATTGCTCCCCGATGATGAGGATATAGAACACAATTCCGCACGAGCCAATGCCTTATGGGGAACACTCCTAGCAGGTGGTTATGGCGTGGAATGGTATTTTGGTTATGCCAGTCCGAATTCCGATTTAACCTGTCAGGATTTTAGAAGTCGCGATTTGTTTTGGGACCAAAATAAGTATGCTTTAAACTTTTTTAAACAAATTCCTTTTTGGGACATGGAACCAGCCGATGCGCTTTTAACCGGCAACAATAAAGATACTTTCTGTTTTGCTAAAAAAGACGAAGTTTATGTGGTTTACATGCCTATGGAATCAGAAACTATTACAATAAACTTGGGTGATTCCAATAAAATTTTCACCGTAAAATGGTTCGATCCCAGAAATGGTGGCGATTTACAAGAGGGCTCCGTAAAAACAGTAAAAGCGAGTCAAGTTTCAAGTATAGGCTTTCCGCCATCAGATAAAGAAAAGGATTGGGTGGTATTAATAAATCAACAGAAATAATAATAGGGCGATGAAGCATAGTACTTTCTTTTTATTTGTTTTTTTAGGGTTTTCAGTTTGTTTTTCCCAAACAAAAATGCCTTCTTTCTTCTCAAATAATATGGTTTTACAGCAACTGGATGATGTTTCAATTTGGGGAACGGATGCGCCTGGGAGTACTATTGAAATCCATACGTCTTGGGGCGTTGATGAAAGTACATTAACGGACACAAATGGTAAATGGCAAGCTAGTATTCCCACAAAAAAGGCTTCTTTTGAAACTCAGGAAATAACCATTCAAGGAAGTTCAACCATAGTACTGAGTCATATTTTAATAGGCGAAGTCTGGTTTTGTTCTGGGCAGTCCAATATGGAAATACCCATGCGTGGGTTTGAAAAATCGCCGATAAATGATGCAGAAGAATTGATTAGTACTTCGCAAAATAATCATATTCGGTTGTTCAATACGGAGCGGAGCGCCAGTTTATCTTTAGAAGAGGATGTTACTGGTACTTGGGAAGAAGCAACCCCTCAATCTGTGCAAAATTTTAGTGCCATAGGGTATATTTTTGGAAGAAAATTATTTGAAAAATTACAAATCCCCATAGGCATTATAGAAGCTTCTTGGGGTGGGACTCAAATTGAATCTTGGTTACCACAAAAAAGTATTGAAAAATATGTTGAAATAAAAATTCCCGATAGTTTACCTAAAGAACAAGACCAACAAAAACGACCGACCTTGTTATATAACGCCATGATTCATCCTTTTAAGAATTATGCCATTAAAGGAATTTTGTGGTATCAAGGCGAGTCCAATCGTAGCAATCCGAAGCCTTACAAAGACTATATGCACACTTTGGTAAATTCTTGGCGAGCCCAATGGGAGCAAAACGATCTTCCGTTTTATTTTGTGCAAATAGCACCGTATGGATACTCAGAGTTTAGAAATACCCCCGTTATGTATGCCAATTTAATTAGGGAAGCCCAAAGTTTGTCAGCACAGGAAATCCCCAATACGGGTGTGGTCATTACAACAGATGTTGGAAAATGCGATGATATCCATCCTCCAGAAAAGAAAATTATTGCAAACAGATTAGCTAATTGGGCATTAGCAGAGCAGTATGGTTTTAAAGAAATCCCCTATAGAAGTCCAGAATATAAATCCATGAAAGTTGAAAAAAATAAGGCCATCATAGCTTTCCGTTTTTATGGAAAAAATAAAGACAACCTTACTCTTGATAATAAACGCACATTGAGAAATTTTGAGATCGCTGGTACAGATAAAAAATTTCACCCTGCGAAAGTCATTATAAATAAGAACCAAACCGTAACAGTTTTTAGTCCGAATGTTGAAAATCCGAAAGCAGTACGGTACGGATTTGTAGATTGTTTGGAAGGCTCTTTTTTTAGTGCGGCAGGATTACCCATTTCTCCTTTTAGAACGGACTTTTGGGAAGATCTTTAATAGAGTTGCTCGTGATAGAGATTTTAAAAAGATACACTCAAATAAAATGAAAAACAGATTTCAAATATTTTTCTTTGCTATACTATTTTTAGCATCCATTTTTTGTGTCGGGCAACAAGCTGAAATCAATTTGGAGGCTGCATTTAAAAATCCACCAGAGCGTGCCAAACCACGAACTTGGATGCATGCCATGAGCGGAAATATGTCCAAGGAAGGCCTGACCAAAGATTTGGAAGCTATTAAAGACGTTGGCATTGGTGGTGTTTTATTGTTTAATGTATCGCATACTATTCCGCAAGGGGATGTTATTTTCAATTCAGATAATCATCAAGAGATGATAACACATGCCGCTAAAGAATGTGAACGATTGGGTTTGGGTTTTGGCGTGCATAATTGTGATGGTTGGACCTCTAGCGGAGGGCCTTGGAACACACTGGAAAACTCCATGAAACAAGTAGTTTGGAGTGAAAAAATTGTTGAAGGTGGAAAAAAAATCAATATAACCTTAGAAAAGCCAACGGCTAGAGAAGGGTTTTACAAAGATATAGCGGTCGTGGCATATCCGTCATTATTAGCAGAAATAGAAGACCATGCTGTGCGTCCGGTTATTACGTCTTCAGATGACACGTTTAACACAGCGTTGGTTTCAGATGGAAGATGGGATGAAGCCTCCGTTTTACACGCTTCTGAAAAAGAAAAAAATTGGGTGCAGTTTGATTTTGGAAAACCTTTCGGAATTAAATCTGCTTATATGGCATTGACAAAAACCATCAATGGCAGTAGAAAATCCACTTTATTAACATCCAATGATGGTGTAAACTTTTCCGAAGCCAAAACATTTGATTTAAAACGTTTAGGTAAACGGGAGTTTGCTATAGATGAAACTTTCCCTGAAATAAAAGCGAGGTATTTTAGAATTGCCATAGAAGATAATTACGAGATGATGGAAGTCTCCCTAAATAAAAGGCAAAACTATCCCAACTTTTTAGCTAAAACGTCCATGTTCAAAATTGAGGATGACCGATTAAAGCCGTTAGAAAGTGATGATGCATCTTCTATTATCAATAAAAACGACATTATAGATGTAACAGGTTCCATGGATAGTAATGGTAATTTGAGTGTAAAACTTCCAAAAGGAAATTGGACCATTTTGCGTTTTGGTTTCACGACTACAGGGGCGGTTAATTCCCCGGCTTCGGATGCTGGTCGCGGACTTGAAGTTGATAAAATGAGTAAATCTGCTTTAAAAATCCATTACGATGCTTATGTGGGTAAGGTGGTTCAAAACACAAAAGCCATTGCTCCCAATGCATTACAGTATTTAGAGATTGATAGTTTTGAGGTAGGCGGACAAAATTGGACGGATGATTATGAAACGTATTTTAATGAAACCTATGGGCATTCACTAATTTCTTTTTTGCCCATATATGCAGGTAGAATAGTGGAAAGTGCCAAAGCAACCGATGACGTTTTATGGGAAGTTAGACAATTAAATAGCCATTTGATTACTGAAAATTATTTTGGTGAATTTACAAAACTGACCCATGATGATGGACTTATTAGTTATATAGAACCCTATTCTTTCAATGCACCTTTTAATGAATTGGACGCTGCCAAACAAACCGATATCCCGATGGGGGAGTTTTGGATGCATCAGCGGTATCAAACAGGAACAGCAGTATCTGGAGCACGCATTTATGGAAAAAAAATAATTTCTGCGGAATCTTTTTCGGCACAATCGGAAATCAATTGGAAAGGCCATCCTGGGATGTCAAAAACAACCGGCGATATGGCTTGGATTTTAGGGATTAATGAGTTTATGTTCCATCGTTTTGCACATCAAGCCAATACGCATGTGGTACCAGGGATGACCATGAGCCAGTGGGGTTCACATATTGATAGAACGCAAACTTGGTGGAACAATGCAGGGGCTGCTTGGTTTAAATACATTGCGAGGGGATCCCATTTATTACGACAAGGAAATCCGGTGTCCGATGTTTTGGTGTATGTTGGCGAAGGCGCTCCAAACTCCATTACGGCAAGAAATAGTTTTTCTACAGCCATTCCTATGGAAATAAATTACGACAACATTAATACCGATGCGTTGTTACATAGAATTGAAGTTGAAAACGGAAAATTAGTATTGCCAGAAGGGACCAGCTACAAGGTTTTGGCATTGCACAATTGCAATAAAATAACTTTAAAAACCTTGGAAAAAATTCATGAGCTTTCCCAAAAAGGAATTATTGTTTTAGGCGAAAAACCTAAGGAAATGGCAGGTTATGTAAAGTCGAAAGCAGATTTAGAACGTTTTAATAAGTTAGTGGAATCTATTTGGAACGATAAAAATACGCACACTACTTTCAATTGGAACACGCTTTTTGAAGCTCATCATTTAGATTATGATTTAATTGCAACAAGTAATAAGAAGCAAATACCATACATCCACCGTAAGACTATAAATGAAGATATTTATTTTATCTCGAATCAAGATAGTTTAACCCAAAATATCAACTTAAAGTTTTCATTAAAAGGGAAGCTACCGGAACTATGGAACCCTATGACAGGTAAGGTAAGCAAAATAGCCTATTTTAAAGAAAATGGGAAAGGCACGGAAATGGATGTGCCTTTAAATGGACAAGCATCTGTTTTTGTAGTATTTAAGGATGCTTCACAAGATAAAAATCAAGTAGTTTCTTTAAGCACTTCAACAGATTCAAACCCAACATTCACTTTCAATAACAATGAAAATATTGAAATGCTAACTGAGCAAAATGGTGATTACGAAGTTGTTTTAAAAGATGGAAACAAAAAGGAAATTAAAGTCAGCAATATTCCAGAGCCAAAAGTTTTAGATAAAAATTGGCAATTAAGTTTTGATGCCGTTTATGGATATAAAAATACGATGCATACCGATTCGCTTTTTGATTGGACAACATCTTCCATATTCGATATCCAGCATTATTCTGGAACCGTGGCTTATAGCACGGCATTCAATCTTTCTGAAAAAGATATCAAGTCTGACCAAAAAATCACTTTAGATTTAGGTAAGGTGAACATTGCGGCAAAAGTCATTTTAAATGGGCAGGAAGTCGCTACCTTATGGATTGCGCCATATCAAGTGGATATCACAAATTATATTAAAAAAGGTAAAAACGAACTTAAAATAGAAGTCAGTAATACGTGGACGAACCGTTTAATAGGCGATGAATATTACGAAAGAACCGATGGGTACAGCATAAGGGAGTCTAAAATGCCAGACTGGTACACGAACAATGAACCGATGCCAAAAGGAAAGCGAACCACTTTTTCGGCGTATCCATTTTATGAAAAAACAGATAAACTTGTACCTTCTGGAATGGTAGGGCCAGTTAAAATAATATTTTTTAAGTCTGTTGAAATTAATTTGAGTAAAAACTAAAAAGGCGGTGTAGCAAAAACGAAAGAATAAACCACAATGGACTGGAACTCCATTATAGATTTGCGTTAATTAGTGCAATTTGCGGTTAAATTTTATAGAAACTAAAGTAACTGTAAGGAATCCCGATAGCTATCGGGAGCAGGATTTTAACTTTCAACTAGATAGTGAAAAACAATTAAATAAATAACGTTCTATGTGCCTAATCAGACGGAGTTTAATATTAGTTAGTATAATAATAAGTGCATTTGGAGGGGCTCAAAATCCCATAGTACCCAATAAAGGATTAAACGACCCCCATATCCATATTTTTAATGATACGGCCTATGTGTACGCATCGCATGATAAATCTGTAGGGAGTGATAATTTTAAGATGGAAGATTGGTGGGTTTGGTCATCGCCGGATTTAGTGAATTGGACAGAACGTAGCACATTAAAACCTGAAAATACCTATATAGGAAAACCTTTTGAAAGCTCTTGGGCTACGGATGTTGGCTATAAAAACGGGAAGTATTATTGGTACTTTTCAGAGGGTAATGAGCAGACGGGAGTGGTTGTTGGAGACACCCCAATTGGACCATGGAAAGACCCTTTAGGAAAACCGCTGTTAACTTCAGATTTAACCCCAACCCATGAATACGACATGGCTATTTTTGAGGAAAACGGAGAACATTATATCATTTTTGGTGTTTGGGACTATTACATTGCCAAACTGAATGACGATATGATCAGTCTTGCCGAAGCACCAAAAAAAATCATTATTAATAATCCGAGAGGCCCTTATAACACAGACGGTACAAACAAAGAGATGCCAACTGATGACAAGCCATTTGTTCACAAGTATAATGGTAAATATTATTTGTCTTGGGGCGTTTTTTATGGAATGTCAGATAATTTATATGGCCCTTATGATTATGCAGATACCATTATGAAAGAAACCAGTTTTGCCGAAGGTTATGATGCACCAACATGGCCCAACGGATTTTTGCAAGGGCGCCATGGGTCTTTTTTTGAATGGCACAACCAATGGTATTTTGCTTATTGCGATATCAGTCAGACAGGAAACCGGTATTTCAGGGATACGTTTATAAGTTATGTGCACTATAAAGAAAATGGTGAAATGGCTACTATACGGGTTGATGGAGTTGGTGTTGGACAGTACGATGCCAATAAAGGCAATATAGAAGCTGAAGATTATTTTAAAGCCCATGGCGTACAAAAAATTGAAAATACCATAGGAGGGTTCTCCATAAAATCTTTTGAAGATATGGGCTATGTGGTGTATCCTAATATTCAAAACTTAGATGGGAAAAGTATTGTGGAATTCGAAATTTTGTCCGATAAGGATGCAGAAATTGAAGTTAGGGAAGGTGGTTCAAACGGTAAACTTTTATCGACTTGCAAATTTACTGCCAATAGAACAAAAGCGTTTCAAAAAGAAAGTTTTAAAACAAACGGATTGCAAAACGGACAAACCATTTGCTTGGTGTTTAAGCTTTCAGCAAAGGCTAATTTAAAAATAAACAGATTGAGGTTTAAATAGGCATTCAAAATAGAATAGTAGATAAAAACAAACTTATATTATCAAAAATGAAAAAAAACTTCCTAATATTATTTACTGCCATTGGATTATTAAACACGTCCTGTTCTAAACCATCCCAAAAAGATTATAAAGATGCGTCTTTATCTATAGATGAACGTGTAGATGCGCTTTTGCCTTTATTATCTATTGAAGAAAAAGTAGCTCAAATGCGTATTTTCCATGCGCTTATTGGTGTGGAATCTGATGAGGAAGGCAACTTGAAACTTTCAGATAAGGTTGCTGAAAAGTTAAAACTTGGCATTGCAGGCATCAAAAACCCAGGCGAACACCTAAGTCCACTTGCCGCAGCGAAATTAAATAACGAACTTCAAAAGTATATTATAGAGCATAACCGATGGGGCATTCCGGCGTTGTTTGTAACCGAATCCTATAATGGTGTGGATGCCGAAGGATCCACAATATTTGGAAGACCCATCACTTCTGCTGCATCTTTCAACCCAAGTTTAGTAAACCGTGTTTGGGATGTTATAGGCAGAGAAGCAAGGCTTAGAGGCATGCACATGTGCCATTCACCAGAAGCCGATTTAGTCCGTGATCCACGTTTTGGTAGAATGAGCGAAGCCTTTGGGGAAGATACCTACTTAACAACCCAAATGGTCACCAATGCCATAAAAGGCGTTCAAGGAAATTATGAAGGTTTAGGAAAGGGAACGCATATTGGCGCCGTAGCAAAACATTTTGCAGGATACGGACAAGTATTGGGAGGCACAAATTTTGCAGCCATAGAAATTTCTGAACGCACTTTAATTGATGAGATTTACCCACCTTTTGAAGCGGCCGTTAAAGATGCTAGAAGCTTGGGCATTATGGCGTCGCATGGCGATTTAAATGGTATTGCCAGTCATGGAAACCCAGAATTGCTTAATGGCGTATTACGCGATCAGTGGGGGTTTGAAGGGTATATAGTGTCTGATGCCAATGATATTGGACGTTTGTTTTATTTTATGAAGGTGGCAGAATCTCCCGAAGCCGCTGCATTAATGGGGTTGACAGCTGGTGTTGATATCGATCTATATGCAGAAGATGCCTATTCGTATTTGCCAGAGATGGTTAAGAAAAATCCGGAAATAGAAAAATTAATTGATAAAGCGGCTAGACGTGTATTGCGTACCAAGTTTATTTTAGGTCTTTTTGATAATCCATACATCGATTTAAAAACTGTTGAAAAAGAGGTTAGAAAAGAATCGTCTTTAGCACTGGCGAAAGAATCCGATTTGGAATCCATCATTTTATTGAAAAATGAGAATCAACTATTACCACTTTCAAAAGCAACGCATAAAAAAATAGCGTTGTTAGGACCTTTAGTGAAAGATAATACCAAAGAAGCTTTTGAAGCTATTGATGGAAACACCAATACGTTTGTTGCAGAAAAGGGGTTTAAACTTACTGATGAAAATACTAGCATTCCAAAACTTTTGCCCTATGATGGTGCTGCTTTGGAGAAACTTTTAACCATCGCTAAAGCGTCAGATATGGTGGTTTTATTTTTAGGAGGCGATGAGTTTACTGCAAAAGAAGCCTTTTTTAGTGGCGCATTGGGTGACAGAGCTACCATAGATCCTGTTGGTATGCAGGATGAACTGATCCAAAAAGTTAAAGCTTTAGGAAAACCAACCATCGTGGTTTTAAAGCACAGAAGAACCTTATCAATAAACACAATTTCGGAAAAAGCCGACGCTATATTGGATGGTTGGGATTTAAGTGAGTTTGGCGATAATTCCATGGCTAAAATTATTTTTGGCGACGTGTCTCCTTCGGGAAAATCGCCAGTTACGGTTCCCAGATCTATTGGGCAACTCCCTTTTCATTATAGCATGAAGGAAATTAACAATAAAAAAGGCTATTTGTTTATGGGAAATGGGCCTTTATATCCATTTGGTTTTGGGTTGAGCTATGCATCTTTTAAATATTCCAACTTAAAAATATCCAATGCTGAGATAACACCAAATACAGAAATAACGGTTAGTATTGATGTTACCAATACTGGTAGTATGAAAGCCAAAGAAGTGGTGCAAATGTATCTTAAAGATGAGATTGGTTCGGTGACGCGACCAGACAAAGAACTAAAAGGCTTTGATAAAATTGAATTAAATCCTGGAGAAACAAAAACAGTTACTTTTAAAATAATCCCAAAAATGCTGGAATTCACAGGCTTGAAAATGCAAAAAATTCTTGAGGCTGGCGATTATTCAGTCATGATTGGAACATCATCCCAAGAAGGCATTTCAGGAAAATTCAGATTGAATAAATAATAGTTTAATATTATAATCAACATAAAGGAAATATGAAAAAACTATCGATTTTAAGCATGTTAATTCTTCTATTTTTATGGATGCAATCTTGTGCAAATGAAGAAAAAAAAGAAACAGAAAAAACGCCTGAAAGCACAGAGGCTTCTATGGTTCGTGCTATGGAATGGCAAGAAGCACATCCTATTTACGCATTAGCCCCAACGGATTGGACCAATGGCGCCTACTATACGGGCGTTACAAGAGCTTACCAAGCAACCAAAAACCCCATTTTTTTGGCAGCCTTAAAAACCATGGGCTATCGCAACCAATGGAAAACAGGTAGTAGGTTTTATCACGCCGATGATATTGCCATAGCATATTCGTATTTGTACATAAACAGCACACGCGATAATTTGGTCGATTTAAAACCTACGGATAGTTTTATCCAAGATCATTTATTTAAACCCTATCCATGGCGGGAAGGTGTTGAAAAAGGTGATGAACAAACACTTTGGTGGTGGTGCGATGCCTTATTTATGGCACCTCCTGTATTAGCTGTTTATGCGGATTTAAAGAAAGACAAAACCTATTTAGATGAAATGAACAAGTATTACAAACAAACCTACGATTTACTTTACGATAAGGAAGAACATTTGTTTGCCAGAGACCTTAGGTTTGTATGGAAAGGAGATTCTACTGATTTAAAGGAAGAAAATGGCAAAAAGATATTTTGGTCCCGTGGCAATGGATGGGTTTTAGGTGGGTTGGCACTTATTTTGGATGCGATGCCACAAGACTATGAAAATCGTCCTTTTTATCTAAATCTTTTTAAAGAAATGGCAGTAAAAATAAAAGACATTCAACATGAAGATGGTTTATGGAGAACCAGTTTATTGTCTCCCGAATCCTATAATCATGGCGAGGTTAGTGGTAGTGGTTTTTACACGTTCGCTTTAGCTTATGGTATTAATACTGGTATTTTGGACAAAACAGAATATACGCCCGTTGTTAAGAAAGCTTGGGAAGCACTAAAAGGGTGCCAGCACGAAAACGGCATGATTGGATGGGTACAGAACATAGGCGCAAGTCCAGAACCTGCGAATTTTGATAGTTGGCAAAACTATGGTACCGGAGCGTATTTGTTGGCAGGAAGTGAAATTTTAAAAATGAAGTAATCATGCATCCATTAAAGCCAGTAGTTTATTTCGTCTTAGCACTCATGATGTTTCAATGTAAAGGAGTCAAAACCTCGGAAACTAAAACCAATTTGGTTAACACAAGCGTTCCTAAAATTGTTGAAACTATTTTTATCGATTCTGTTTGGGCAGCAAATATGGTCTCGTTCGATCTTCATACCATGGGGAATAAACAATATGTGGCTTATTATGATAAAAATAGAATGATGACGGTTGCCAGTAGGGATATTTCTAGCAATCAATGGCAAAAAAAGACGCTTTCAAATAAACTGCACTGGGATTCACATAATTATGTTGTGATGGGTTTTGATGAAGAAGGTTACATTCACATAAGCGGAAATATGCATAACAATCCTCTGGTTTATTTTAGAAGTGAAAAGCCTTTTGATATAACAAGTATTAAAGAATTAAATGACATGGTAGGTTGTAATGAAGACGGTGTTACCTACCCGAAATTTTTTAATGATAAGGATGGCCATTTGTTATACACGTATCGTACAGGTGGTTCAGGAAGCGGTAATAATTGGGTTAACAAATACAATACAAAAACTAAAGCATGGGAACGTTACTTAAAGACTAATTTATATGAAGGCATTAGTGATAACGAAACACGCTCATCTTATTTTTCGTTTACCAAAGGACCTGATGGAAATTTTTATTTTACGTGGGTTTGGAGATGGACACCATTGGTGGAAACTACCCATCAATTATGCTATGCCGTCAGTCCAGATTTAATACACTGGAAAAATGCGTTTGGTGAACCCATAGAATTACCACTAAAACCAGATAATGAAAAACTGATTGTAGATAATGCACCAACAAACGGCGGTATGCATAATGGTAAATATGAATTGTTTCTTACGGAAAATAGCAAACCCATCATTGGTTATATAAAGTATGATGAGGATGGTTTAACACAGTTGTATGTAGCGACCCCTCAAAATGGTACATGGATTTCAAATAAAATAAGCGATTGGAATTTTAGATGGGAATTTATTGGAGGTGGAGATAAAATGACCCAAGGTGCCAGTTTTGATATAGAACCCTACGACGCCAATTCCGTAATTATTAAATGGAGTAATGAAACAGGTGAAAACGGCATCTATCTTGTTGATATGGAAACACTCCATAAAGTAGATAAAGTTGTTGAGGTGAAAGAAAAATACCCAAGCAATTTAAAAGATAGGCTGACTAAAAACGCGGCACTTCACGTGAATATTCAAAAAGGCAAAAACAGTGATAAAGATGCCGAAAGCACCTATGTTATTAAATGGGAAAGTATGGGTAAAAGCCATGGCAGCCATGCCCCGGAGGTTATTCCAGAAGGGCCGTTAAGTGCTTTGTACCTGATAAATATTAAATAGCAGAATAAAAATGAATAACTTAAAAAACAAACTCGATAAAGTTCTATTATTAGTCATAGGATGTTTAACCATTCTAGGGTCACAAACAATAGTAGCCCAACAAGAATTTAATAAAACGACGATTGAAAATGCCATGGTAAAAGCCATGGAATGGCAGGAAGCACATCCCATTTTTGGACTGGAGCCCACAGATTGGACCAATGCAGCCTATTATACGGGTGCAGCCAGAGCACACCAAGCCACGGATAATATGATATTTCTAGCGGCATTAAAAAACATGGGTTACAAATATAGTTGGAAAACACCGGAGCGCTATTATCATGCGGACGACTTGGCTATTTCCTATCCGTATCTATATGTGCACATGAATCAGTCCAGAAAAAATCTGGTTGATTTGGAGCCTACCAAAACCTTCATTGAAAAGCATTTATTTGAACCTAACGACTGGAAAATAGGTAAAGGCGATAAAGAATTCCATAAAATATTATGGTGGTGGTGCGACGCCCTGTTTATGGCACCTCCCGTATTGGTTTTATATGCAAAACAAACAAAGGATTCAAAATACCTGGATGGGATGCACACATATTATATGGAAACCTATAATTTGTTATATGATAAAGAGGAGCATCTATTTGCTAGGGATATTAGGTTTTTATGGACAGGTAAAAACACCGATTTGAAAGAGAAAAACGGCAAAAAAATATTCTGGTCACGTGGCAATGGTTGGGTATTGGGCGGATTGGCTTTAATGCTTTCCGATATGCCGAAAGATTATATCCACAGAGATTTTTATGTGAATTTATACAAAGACATGGTGGCTAAGGTTAAAGAGATTCAACCAAAAGATGGTTTGTGGGGTGCTAGTCTGTTAGCACCAGAATCCTATAACCATGGAGAAGTAAGTGGGAGTGGCTTTTTTACGTTCGCATTGGCATGGGGCATCAATAACGGACTTTTAAATAAAGACGAATATATGCCCGCGGTAACCAAAGCATGGAAAGGCTTGCTAAATGCACAGCAAGATTCTGGAAAAGTGGGTTGGGTTCAAGACATTGGTTTTGACCCCAAACCAGCTTCCAAAGATAGTTGGCAAAATTTTGGAACAGGCGCCTTTTTATTGGCGGGCAGTGAAATTTTTAAAATAAAGTAATTTATTATACCATAAACTTTTATTTATTGAACTCATCTTGACTTTTTGTTTTTAACCGAAAACGAAATAAAATTTGTTCAGATGAGTTCATTATGAAATCGCCATTAACAACAAGTTTGCGCAAGCAAACACCAATGAAATAAAGCGATTCCATATAGCCATTAAAAAAACAAATATTATCTATATATGCAAACAACAATTTTTAAACAGAATTCATTTAGAAAAGCCATAATTTCTTTGTTATTAGTGCTTTCGGGTTATACTTTACAGGCACAAGTACTATGGTATGGCGACCCAAACCAACCTGTAAGCTCAGTGTTTTATAGGTTTGATACAACTGGGAATACTAATCCCACAGGAAGTCAATGTGTTGATGATCCTGGTAGCCCTCCAGTGGTTACAACACCAACAGACCCAGACTATGGTAAATTTTGGCGTATTACCAAACCAACATCCAGAAAAAGAGCTGAATTTGCCCGAACAAATGGGCTTATACCTCAACAAGGTGAAACTTATTATCTTGCCTGGAGATGGCGTATTAATTCTACTCCAAGCCCTACTGGAGACATTACTGTTTTTCAATGGAAAACAGATCAGGGGTCAAGTATAGATACAAATAAGCAAAATTATCCTTTTAACATGGAGTATGATGGTACTGCATTGACCTTAAATGCTTTTGGACCGGCAGAACCCAATTGGAATAGACCGGGTTCCATTACAAAAAGGAAAACCACTATATGGGAAAGTGCTGTTGCTGAAAACACTTGGGTAAGTTTTGTTATTAAAATAAAAGTTGATGACACTTATGATTCAACAAACAATAGGCATAATGGCTATATTGAATTTTGGTTTAATGGAGTTCAGCAAACTTTAACAAATACTAGTTTTCAAGATTATCAAGTAGTGCTTGACCAAAATAACACAAGAGCCTATCATAGAACAAATGATGGGGTGCAGGTTTATGCCAAATGGGGCGCCTATAATGAAAATGCGTGTTATTTAGAAACACTTACAGACTATAATGAGATGAGGGTTGCTTCAACATATCAAGAAGCGCTTTCATCTCAAAAGGCCATTAAACATGAAATTAACACTTATTTCAACCCAAAAGACGATATACTTTATTTTACAAACGCAAACAATATTCTTACTAAGGTTAAAGTGTTTGATATAACAGGAAAACATATACACACCTATCAAATTGATATGAATAATGATGTGATACAATTAAATCTTAGTGAACTGGAAAATGGCATTTACATATTAAAATTAATGGGGGATCAAATCAATCAAACCCAAAAAATCATTAAGTATTAAAGTCATTGAAAGATTGTAAATAAGTTCTTAATAAAATAACTATGAAAAAAAAATTTGCTCCCCAAAGTAATGAAAAATCATTTTTTTTACTTCTTTGCTTTTTTACCTTGTTCAATGTACCATTTTGTTCAAACGCGCAAATAACACTTGAAAAACATGATAACATGGGCGTTGGAGGCTTGTATTTTTGGTATAGTGATCCCTCAAAACCGGTAGCACTTTATAATAGGTGTTTTTAATATTTCTCAGGAAAAAGAATGGAAAGTTTTTTCAATTCTTGGAGCTAAAGTTAAAGAGGGAAAAGGAATGGTCATAGACGCAAGCACTTGTAAAAAAGGGGTGTATGTAGCTGTTATTGAAAACAACTCGTATAAATTAATTATAAAATAAATGAGAAACTTATGATTACAGATGTTTGTAAAACAGGGAGTATTATTTTAGTTTTTTTTATAGCAATGCATGGTAAAGCTAATACAGGCTTAATGCAAGCTAAAAAAATAGATAATAATCATGATACTAAAAAAGTAAATACTCAAAAAACATTATCCCTTCTAGATTATGACCAGCTAATGGAGGTTAAAAAAAATCTTAAATCTTCTAAGTATGCTTCTTCATATAAAAACTTGTTAAATTCCGCTGATAAGGCATTAAAAAAAGGTCCTTTTTCCGTAGTAAACAAAACCCAAACACCTGTTAGTGGCGATAAGCACGATTACTTAAGTCTAGGCCCATATTGGTGGCCAGACCCTGATAAGGCTGATGGTTTGCCGTGGATTAGAAGAGATGGTGAAGTAAACCCATTAACAAGAGGCGACAATGTAGATGAACCTCGAAAAGACAAGATGTTCGATAATGTAAATAAACTGTCTTATGCTTATTTTTTTACTGATGATGAAAAATATGCAAAAAAATTAATAGAACTTCTTGAAGTATGGTTCCTGAATCCAGAAACTAAAATGAATCCCAATCTTAATTTTGCTCAGGGCATTCCAGGAACAAATACAGGGCGTGGTATCGGTATTATTGAGTTTGGAGGCATTTCTAATGTGATCAACGCTATTGAAATCTTAGAATTAAATAATACCATAAATGAGTCCACATCAAAAGCATTAAGGAATTGGATGGAGCGTTATTTGGATTGGTTGCAAACTAGTGAGAATGGCGTTTTCGAGAAGAACACAAAAAATAATCATGCCACACATTATGATGTTCAAGTAACCAGTTTGCTGTTGTTTTTAAACAGAAGAGATGAAGCAAAAGCACTATTGGAATCTGTAAAAACAATCAGGATACAAACTCAAATAGAACCAGACGGGAAACAGCCACATGAGCTGGCCAGAACAAAGTCATTGTCGTACAGCACCATGAATTTAGGGGGTTTTGTGCAGTTGGCTTACTTAGGAACCAAAGTAAATGTCGATTTGTGGAACTACCAAGCAGAAAACGGCGCTAGTATCCAAAAAGCTTTTGAGTTTTTAAAGCCTTATGCAGCGGGAGAAAAAGAATGGGAATACGAACAAATAGCAAGTCTGGAAAAGTCTCTTCACAGTTTAAAGGAACTTTTCGCTAAAGCTGGAAGCATCTTTAATAATGAAAACTATTGTGAAATAGGAAAAAAAGAAGGTAGTAGCCTGTTTTATAATTGTGATTAAAAGTGTACATAAAATAATATGGATTGACTGGTGTGTACTAGTTGTTTCTTAAATATCTGACTATGAACCTAAATTTTAAACTCTTTGCTTTTTTTATAGTGTCCATAAGTGCTTATGCCCAAAACATTTGTAATGAAAAAGCATGGCTCAATACTAAGTTGAGTTTGGACGAAAGAGTGGCTTTGCTAACCAATTGTATGAGTTTGGACGAAAAAGTATCGCAGCTATTAAATGCCAGCGATGAAATATCAAGACTTGATATTAAATCATATAATTGGTGGAACGAAGCATTGCACGGCGTTGCGCGAGGGCCTAAAGCGACTATTTTTCCACAAGCTATCGGGCTCGCTGCTACTTTTGATCGCGATTTAATCCATCAAGTTGGTAGCAGCATTTCGGATGAAGCACGTGCCGTAAACAACTATCTGGTAAGTACACATAGTAATTCTATTCAATATATGGGACTTACTTTTTGGAGTCCGAATGTTAATATTTTTAGAGATCCGCGTTGGGGGCGTGGTCAAGAAACCTATGGCGAAGATCCTTATCTCACGGGGCAAATTGGGGCTTCTTTCATCCATGGGATGCAGGGCGATGATCCAACCTACCTAAAAACCGCTGCTTGCGCAAAACATTTTGCAGTACATAGTGGTCCAGAGGCTGATAGACATCATTTCAATGCCATTGTTAGTCAACAAGATTTATATGAAACCTATTTGCCTGCGTTCAAAACCTCTGTGGATGCTGGTGTTGAGGCCGTCATGTGCGCTTACAACAGAACGAATGACGAAGCCTGCTGCGGCAGCCCCACCTTATTGCAAAATATTTTAAGAAAGGATTGGGGGTTTAAAGGGCACGTTGTAAGCGATTGTGGTGCCATACGCGATTTCCATAGCGGCCATGGCATCACCAAAACCCCTGAAGAATCTGCTGCTTTGGCGCTATTGAGTGGTACCAATTTAAACTGTGGGGAAACCTACAAAGCATTACCTAAAGCTGTAGAGCAAGGCCTTGTTACGGAAGCCGATATTGATAAAGCCTTAAAACCATTATTAAAAACACGCTTCAAATTAGGGATGTTTGACGATCCAAAATTAAACCCCTATTCCAAAATTCCTTTAGAGGTTATTCATTCTGATAAAAACATAGCACTGGCCAAAAAAGTGGCTCAAAAATCGGTTGTTCTTTTAAAAAACGACCATGTTTTGCCCTTGTCTAAAGCTATAAAGCATTTGTATATTAGCGGGCCATTGGCAGGAGATATTAGGACCCTCATTGGCAATTACCATGGGTTAAGCGATAATCTTGTTACGTTGTTGGAAGGTGTAGTGGGCAAAGTATCGCCTATTACCAGAGTAGAGTATAGAGCTGGCGCGATGCTTAATCAACCAAATCAAAATAATGGCGATAATTACAGCCGTTTAGCTGCCACCGCTGATGCCACCATTATTGCTTTGGGGCTTACCGTTGTTATGGAAGGTGAAGAAAATGAAGCCATAGGGTCTTCCCATAAAGGGGATAATATTACGATGGAGCTTCCTAAAAATCAAATAGAGTATTTACGAAAAATGCGTGGCGATCATAAAAAACCGCTTATTGTGGTTGTATTTGCGGGCTGCCCTTTGGATTTAACCGAAGTTAGCGAACTGGCAGATGCTGTTATTTATGCTTGGTATCCTGGCGAGCAAGGTGGAAATGCCATTGCCGATGTTATTTTTGGCGATGTGTCCCCATCGGGAAAATTGCCTTTAACATTTCCTAAAAGCATAACGCAATTACCTGCTTATGAAGATTATGCCATGAAAGGCAGAACGTATAAATATATGACCCAAGAGCCTATGTACCCTTTTGGTTACGGACTTACCTATTCTAATTTGCAACTCAGCAACCTAAATATTGATAAAGGAAAAATTAAAAAGAAGGAATCCCAAATGGTAGAAGTTACAGTCACCAATACGGGCAATGACCCTATGGAAGATGTCCTTCAATTATATGTTTCATTAAAAGGTGTTAAGCAAAATGTGCCGCTTGCTTCGTTAAAAGATTTTAAAAGAGTTACGTTGGCGCCAAAAGCATCTTTAAAAGTAAGTTTTAAACTAAATCCAGACGCGTTTGATTATATCGATACGCTTGGGAAATCTAAAAGACATCAAGGTGAAGCGGTTATCACCATCGGTAATGCATCACCAGGAAAAAGGAGTAAGGATTTGGGAGCAAGCAGTTCCGAAATTAAAGTTGTGGTTCAATAAACTATTTCAACATACATTAAAAAGTTACAAGCCTATTTTCCCAACTGGTGTCTATTGTGCCGGCGAATGATGCAATTGGTATAAATAACGAACTAAAAAATAACTATGACACGACTAGCTTTTAAAATGAAACTAAACGAGGGGCAGAAAGATGCTTATAAAAAGCGCCATGACGCTCTTTGGCCAGAACTTAAAAAACTTTTGAAAGATAACGGAGTTAGTGAGTATTCCATTTTTTTAGACGAAGAGACCAATATCCTTTTCGCTTTTCAAAAAGTATCAGGAACAGGGGGTTCCCAAGATTTGTCAAACAATCCCATTGTACAAAAATGGTGGGCTTTTATGGCAGATATTATGGAAGTGAATCCCGATAATTCACCCATATCAACAGCTTTGGAAGAAGTGTTTTATATGGAGTAAAGTGATTCAAAGCTGGAAAATAGATAAGTTAATCTTTTGAAAATTTTAATGAAATTATAATACCAATTGTATGTATAAAATAGTATAAAGAAACGAATAAATTTTTTGTCAAGACGATGAAAAAAACCTTTGCATAGCATAGCTACGGAACTGTTTTTTGAAGATTTATTGCGAAAAAGAACAAGTTTATTGGACTGTTTTATATGTGCAATTGGTGTAAAAACCTAAAACGATGCAATTCATTAAACTAGCCCTTTTGTCTTTTATAGGTATCATGCCATTCCAAGACGGTGGCATTCCACAGAATATTATGATTCACACGTTCGATAACAGTCGTGTGGAGCGTGAAAATTTCCATAAGTACACAAATTGGTATGAAGAGGTTGGGAATACACAAATTTTCAAACTGCATCCCGGAGATTGCAATACACGGAATGAAAGGAAGTATTGCAGAATAGAGGCACATACCAAACTTCAAATGAAGAAGGGGGAGCTTCATGAATTTACTGGTACCTACAACATTGTGAAATGTGAAGAAGAGGTTTGTATATTCCAAGTGTTTAATAGCTCGGTAGTACATCCACAGCTATATATTAAACTGTTGAAGAATGGTGAATTGTGGTACCAATCACGCGGAAACTCAGATGGAAAAATCGCGTCACATGTCTTAAAAAAAGATTTTACCCTTCATGTGAAGGATGATGGTAACAAGTGGCAGTTATTTTTTAATGGCAATAAAATAGCAGAAGGGCCTCATCAAGAAAAAGGTTTGGAAACTGTTTGTGAATTTAGATGGGGTATCAAAATCATTAAATAAAACTATCAATACAATACAGCATGGTACAGGATACAATCTTGTTGCAGTTTACTTATTTTTAGTTACTCTAACCTTTAAAAGTATAAATCTAGGATGAAAAAAAAACTATTTAAAAGCAGATATGTTTTATTAGCTATTACAAGTTTGTTGTTTTTTGGATGTGCTGCTCAAGATAAACGAATAAGCATTTATTCTTCATCTAACAATCCGCAGGTTGATTTTGCTTTAGAGGATATCAAATCAGCTTTGGGTAAAAATTATGTTATTATAAATAACGCAAATAGTAAAGAACCCAATATTCTTTTAAAAATAGAACCTTTAAACGACTTGAAAAAAGAAGGTTTTTCAATTAAAAAAGCTAAAAATAAGATTACTGTTATAGGTTTTGATACTGCTGGATTAATGTATGGTAGCTTGGAACTAGCAGAACAAATAAAGCTGTATGGTTTTGAAGGTGTAAAAGAAATAACCCGAAATCCGTACATGGAAATGAGAGGGCCTAAATTCAACATTCCTTTGGATGTACGTACACCAAGTTATTCTGATGCCAGTGATGCCGGTCAGAAAAACATTCCCGTGATGTGGGATTTCGAGTTTTGGAAAGATTATATCGATACCATGGCGCGTTACCGTTATAACTACATTTCGCTGTGGAGTTTACATCCTTTTCCATCTTTAGTGAAAGTACCGGGTTATGAAGATATTGCTTTAGAGGATGTGCAACGGTCAACTGGCACATGGAAAGACCTTTATAATTTGAACGGGATTGGTATGGGCACGCCAGACATTTTAGATAATCCTGAGATTGTTAAGAAAATCACCATCGATGAAAAAATAGACTTTTGGAGAAAAGTGATGGCTTATGGTAAAGAGCGTAATATCGATTTTCATTTTATAACATGGAATATTTTTGATTATGGCACCGATGGTAAATATGGAATCACCGATAAAATGGACAATGACATTACCAAAAATTATTTTAGAAAAAGTGTGAAGCAATTATTTGTAACCTATCCAGATTTAGCGGGTATAGGCTTAACCACTGGTGAGAATATGGGTTTGCAAGGTACAACGGAAGAAGACAGGGAGAATTGGGCTTATGATACCTACGCCAAAGGCATTTTGGATGCTGCAGCAGAAATGCTAGACAGAAAATTTACGTTTATACACAGGCAACACCAAACGGGCGCCAAAGAAATTGCCGAAAAATTTAAAGACGTTATTGATGCAAAAAATATAGAGTTTTTGTACTGCTTTAAATATGCTAAAGCCCATGTTTACAGTGCAACCAAACAACCTTATCATGAGAACGAAAATTTTGTTGAGGATATTGGGGACATGAAAACCATTTGGGGACTTCGTAACGATGATACCTTTTATTTTAGATGGGGCGCACCAGATTTTGTGAGGGAATTTATTGAAAACATACCACACGACGTTTCCAAAGGCATTTATTTTGGATCTGACCAATGGGTGTGGGGACGTGATTTTTTAACCAAAAACCCAGAAACCCCTAATCAATTGGAAGTTGTAAAA
Source organism: Mariniflexile sp. (assembly GCF_052728615.1). NCBI lineage: Bacteria > Pseudomonadati > Bacteroidota > Flavobacteriia > Flavobacteriales > Flavobacteriaceae > Mariniflexile > Mariniflexile sp. The sequence continues at coordinate 25,959 of NZ_JBFVFE010000041.1, forward strand.
CATTGGTATCAATGGATGCTGTGGGGTAGATTGAGTTATGACCCGACGTTGACCAACGATAGATTTAGTAGTTTGCTTGCAGACCGTTTCCCAAATGTTGATGCACAGGCACTTTTTTCTGCATGGGAAAATGCCTCTATGATTTATCCAATAACAACGGGTTTTCATTGGGGAAGTTTGGATTTTCACTGGTATATTGAAGGTTGCTTTAGTCATCCTAGATTTGCAGAGAATACTACAGAATTTCATGATGTGAATCGCTTTATTACATTGGGAACGCACCCTAGTTCAGGGTATCAAAATATTCCGAATTATGTGAAGATGAAAGTATCTGATAGTACTTCAACACTTAAAAGTCCGCTAGCGGTTTCTAAAGAATTACACCAACGTGCAGATGCTGCTATTGAAAATTTAAAATCCTTAAAGGCAGCAAACAATAAGGAACTTCAATACACACTTAATGATATTCAAACAGTCGCTTATATGGGTAAATATTATGCCCATAAAATTGCAGGTGCAACGTATGTAGCCATGTATCGTGAAACTAAAGATAATACCTATCAACAAAAAGCTGTTGATGAGTTAACAAAGGCTCTGGGTTATTGGGAAAAATTTACAAAAAAAGCACTTGAGCAAAATAAAAATCCGCTTTGGACGAACCGCGTTGGAATTGTAGATTGGAAAAAAATAACCACTTGGGTTAAAGATGATATTGAAATAGCTAAACAAAATTAAAATATGAAAACTCGAAAAAATAAAATAGAAATATTGATTGTATTACTGGTTATTATCAGCCTATTTTCTTGTAAAGAAGAGGCTTTTACCATCAGTATTCAAAACGAGTTAAACGTACCTCAAGTGTTGCATGGCATTGATAAGTTGAAATCATTTGCTAAAGAAAGCAAAATTGCCATGGTTGACAATGAAGGGGTATTGAATATTGAAACCTTGATAGATTCAACAAACTTAAAGCATGAAGCATTTTCAATTAAAACAAACAATAAAACAGTTAGGGTTACTGGAGGCGATGCCACGGGTGTAATGTATGGGTTATTAGATGTAAAAGAACAACTGGAAACGGGAAACCAATCAGTAAAAAGTAAAGAAGAAGCACCAAATTTAGATTTCAGGGCTTTAAAATTCAATTTACCATGGGAAGCGTATCGTTCTAGTAAAACATTGAGAGAACATACAGAGACTTGTAAAGACACTATTTTTTGGAGAGATTTTCTGGATATGATGGCTGAAAATAGATTTAACAAGCTTACGCTATGGAATTTACATCCTTTCAGTAAAATGGTAAAAACGGAGAAGTATCCAGAAGCTTGTGATTTTTCAGATGAGGAATTAGTAGAATGGCAAAAGCTATGGAATACCCTCTTTAGAATGGCAAAAGATAGAGGCATAGAAACCTACATGGTTAACTGGAATATTTTTGTTACAAAGCCGTTTGCTGAACATTATAATGTGTCAGATCTTTCTAAAAATAGGGATAACCATTTGGGTAATGGAGATACTTCAGAAGTTATTAAAGATTACATGCGCGAAGCTGTTAGGAAAACCATTGATGATTATCCGGATTTAACAGGTTTAGGAATCACTCTAGGAGAAGGCATGGGCGGTATGACTGCTGAAGAACGTGAAGAATGGATTCTTGAAACCGTGGTTGCAGGCGCCAGAAAAGCGAAACGAAAAATAAAATTTATCCATCGGGTGCCGCTTTCTGCTGGTACGGCAAGCTCTGGTTCTACAGATGTTTCTGTTGAAAAATTAACCCGACAAACCTTAGACACGTTGACTTGTTTTGATGGGCCCATAAACATAGAATTGAAGTTTAATTGGTCGCACGGCCATTCTTCAACAACATTGGTAAAAGTGCATGGTGGTGAACTTGCCGATACCTATTGGAATCCGCTGCCAAAAAATTATTATCTGGCTTGGATGATGCGCAACGAGGATTTTTTCATTCTGCGTTGGGGACAAACCGATTTTATTAGGGAACATATTGAAAAAAATGTACACCCTTATGTTAACGGTTATTATGTAGGTTCGGAAACGTATATTCCAGCAAAGGATTATATAACCTCATTAGAAGGTGCTTCAACTAAATATGCTTTTGAACGCCAGTGGATGTTTTACAAAGCATGGGGACGCTTGCTATACAATCCTAAAACCCCCGATTCATTTTTTGTAGATGCTTTTGAAACCCGTTTTCCCACGCATGGTAAAACCTTATTTGAAGCCCAAAGTAAAGTGAGTAAAGTACCGCTGATTATTGCTTCGTATTGGAATGCTACATGGGATTTCACCCTCTATTCTGAAGGGATGATTGGTTTTAACGAAGGACGACCACCAGCGGTAAAATTACTGTCGCTTAAAACACTTGCCAATAAAACGCCTATGGATCCGGACTATATTGGTGTGAAAACGTATTTAAATGGAAATGAAACTGAAATTGCTGGGAAAATTTCCCCCATCCAATTAGCAGATTCTTTATCTTCATTTTGTAATGAAGCTTTAAAAGCCGTGGAGTCTATAAAACCCGAAACCAATGTTGATTTACTTTATGAAAAGTCAGATATACAGGCTTGGGCATACCTTGGGTTGTATTTTTCAGATAAACTAAAAGCTGCTGTGGCTTATCAGCAATATATAGATTCCAAGGATGAAAAATTCCATAAAGAAGCTATTACATGGTTAGAAAAGGCCACTGAAAAATGGTCTAAGTTAGTTGCTGTTACAAAACCTGTATATAATCCTGTTCCCATAGAGCATAAAGGGTATCATGAGGATAGTAATTTATTCCATTGGTCCATTATTCAAAAAGAAGTGGAAGCGGAATTAAAATGGTTAAAAGAGTTGGATGTTACTCAAACCGAATCCAATTAATATAATATGAAAAGTAAATGTATTATATCTGGTTTCATACTATTTTTTGTAATGTCATGTTTAGACAAAAACAAAAAACTAGAAGTAGTTTCTCAAAATGAAACTACGAAATCTGACAAGATAAAATTTACAGATGATCTTCAAGTTGATCAAAGCAAGAGTAGAAACAGGTTTATTTTATTGGCAGATATAGGTCATGATCCTGATGATGAGCAGCAACTGGTTCATTTATTGGTAAGCTCGAATCAAATTGACCTTGAAGGACTTATAGCGGTTTCTGGGCGCTATTTTAGACCCAATCCGCCCGATACAGTCAAAGTGTTAATGCCTGAATTGTTTCATTATTACATTGATGCCTACGAAAAAGTATATCCGAATCTTCAGTTGCATGCGAAAGGGTGGAAAACTCCTGAATATTTACACAGTATTGTAGCTTCAGGTCAGGAAGGAAATGGTATGAAAGATGTTGGCAAGAGAACCAGTGATGGTGCAAAACTAATTATAGAGGCCGCTCTAAAAGACGATAAAAGACCTCTTTTTATTCTGTCGAATGGCGGCATGAATACATTGGCACAGGCATTATATGCGTATAGAGCAGAACATTCTAAAGATGAATTGAAAGCCTTCATTTCAAAAATTAGAGTCTATGATAATTCAGGTCAGGATGAATGTGGAGCATGGATTTGTCATGAATTTCCTGATATATTTTGGATTCGAGGTACGGATCAGAACAGATGTTTTGGTGGGCCTTCAAATACGAACCTTGGTCCCAATACTTGGAAACCATACGATTATACCCCAGTCGGTCAACACCAATGGTTAAAAGAAAATGTCCAAACTAATCATGGCAAACTAGGTGAAGCTTATCCCGACAGAAAAGTTGCTGGAACTTATCATTTCGCAGGAGGCGGCGGAACGATTCCTTGGTTAGGACTTGTAAATCCGGGATTATCAGATATATCTCAACCCTCTTGGGGCGGTTGGAATGGAAGGTATTCTGCAAAGAAAGTACAAAATCCGCCTTCTGGTTTTTCAATTATTGTAGCCGAAGAACAAAAATATATCCCTTATGCAGCCTATGCTGATGGAAAAGACATTGTAGATACATGGACAAATCCTGACGATGGAAACCTATATGCAGATATGTATACCCCAGTTTGGCGCTGGCGAAAAGCCATATGGAACGATTTAAAAGCACGCATGGATTGGTGCGTTAAACCTTATGACAAAGCGAATCATCATCCTATTGCGGTATTAAATGCCGATAGTTCAGATCAAATAATAATAGCAAAATCGAATTACAACGAAACCATTGAATTGGATACGACCGGATCAAGCGACCCCGATGGCGATACCTTAAGTTATCAGTGGTGGATATATCCAGAAGCTGGAAAAAAACCGTACAAAAAATCAATAAAAATTGAAAATAACACTCAGCTTAAGGCATCTTTTAAAATACCGCAAGATGCAGCGGGTAAAGAGCTGCATGTTATATTGGAAGTGCATGATAATAGCCAGATTGTTCCATTGGTAGATTATCGACGCATGGTAATAATTGTTACTAACTATTAAGGATTTTAGCATAAATAATATAAACAAACTGAAATAGAAAAACAGATTAAGAAGTTTGTATTAATTTATTGATAATCAAATAAATATAATTATGAAAAAAGCATTAATCATATATGGGGTATCGCTATTTTTTTTGATGTCCTGTGCCGACAAAAACAAAAAATTAGAAGTAGCTTCTCAAAACGAAAATATAGAATCTGAGAAAATGTCAAATGATAAAACATCCGATGTGTTTTACCATTATTCTATTTGGTGGGCATTTGTAAATAAAATATTTGAAGGCGATATAAATGGAGCCCATCTTAAAACTAAAGGCGATATGGCTTTGGGTTCTTATAATTTTTTGGACGGCGAACTTATTATGCTTGATGGTAAATTGTATCAGGCGAAAGAAGATGGCACTGTTGTTACACCAAATGATGATGTTAAAATAGCCTATGCTAATGCCGCTTTTTTTGATAGCGATAAGGAATTTTTACTTGGCAAAGTTGCTAATTATGATACTTTAAGAAATCTTATCAATGCCGAATTGCCCTCAAAAAACTTTTTTTATGCCTTTAAAATTCATGGAAATTTCAAAAAAATAACATGTGGTGGTTTACATAAACAAGACAAACCTTTTGAAAAAGGATTGGATGTTTTAATTCCTTCTAGACCACTATTTGAAAGAGAAAATTTTTCTGGAACTATGGTTGGGTTTTATTGTCCTGAGTTTATTGGGAATATAAACGTTGCTGGGTATCATCTTCATTTTGTGTCTGACGACGGAACTTTTGCAGGACATGTTATGGAATTTGAAGCAGAAAACCTGACTGTACAGTTAGACCAAATGAACGAATATCAATTTGTTTTACCAAAAACTGAAGCTTATGAAAACGTAGGTTTTGAAAAGGAGTTTCAGTACAAAAAAAAATAATGACGGTTATATTTTAAACAGTAGAATTAAAAATCATGAAAAAACAGCTCATTTCCTTGCAAAGAAAATACTTGGTTTTAAATATTTTCATGCTGTTTTTTATTTCCAATCTGTTAGCTCAGGAAGCAGAAAGACCTTTTATTTGGGTTAAGCAATCAGAACGCAGTCAAATTCTTGAAAAGATTGCACAAGAACCTTGGGCAACGTCTTTATATACCAAATTTTTAAATAGAGCTGACGAAGATTTTAATGTCTATCAAAAAAGTCCAGAACTGTTCTTGAAAAAACTCCCCTTTAATTGGGAAGCACAAAAACCCACACAAATACCGCCGTTAAAAATAATTATAAGAACGGGCCCTCAGGAAAAACTATCTGCACCAAAAAAATATATTGAATATAGTTTACAAGTGGCCATAGATTGTGGTGTCCTCTATTATTTAACCAATGATGAAAAATATGCACAATGCGGTTTGGATATTTTGCATACGTTTATCGAAACCATTTCACAACTTCCATATCCAACTGAATCAGGGAATAATGGGATCATTTATCCAGAAGATCATTTGTATGAATCACGAGTTATTAACGCACAAATACCTATCATTTACGATTTTATAACACCTTTTATCAAAAAAGGAGGCATGCCTTACGATTTTGTAAAAAATAAAAAGGTTTTATTTAATAATGCCAAAGCACAAAAAGTATTCAAAAATTATGTGGAGTTGGTCATCAATCAAGGCATGACAGGTTCCAATTGGAGTGTTTTGGAAGCCCCAAGTATGGTGCAGAACCTTCTTGCTCTTGATAATGTTAGTGATAGAAAAAAGTACATCAACGTGTATTTGAATGAAGGAAGCCCGAGACAGGATCCACTATCGACCATTGCGTCGTTTTATAAGAATCCAGGCGATGTATATCCTGAAACTTCCAATTATTCCAATGCGGTGGCTAGTTATTCTACGGTATTGATGACGATGCTAACAAAATATGATCCTTCGCTTAATTTAATAGAAAAGTACCCTAACATTCCCTTGGGATTATCCCGTTGGGAAGCCATGAAATACCCTAATGGCGAACTTGTACGATTTGGAGATGCGCCAAGAACTGGTGGTACAAGTTATGCATATTGTGAATATGCTTATTATTTAGGGGAAATCACGGAGACTCCAGACTATAAAAAAACCTTCGGGTATCTTATTGCTACAGCAATTTCTGAAGATACATATCAAAGAGATGAACTCAACCCGCGAAGTTTCCCGTCAAGGGTTTATTTTGAACCGCTTCAATTACTCTGGTATTCAGAAAATTTAAAAGGAGAAATTATACCACAGAAGCAACCACGGACAGATAATTTGGTTCACGCTTCTGTTTTTTTGCAACGCAATGAAAGTGCTGATGAAAACCCAGAAAACGGATTGATGTGTTTTGTTGGTGGCGCAGCCATGGTGCATGGTCATGCTACAGGAATGAATATGGAATTGTACGGAAAAGGGCAGGTGTTGGGCGTGGATAATGGCAATGGCAATTATAAATTGGATCTTCACGAGAATTACTCCCGTCTTTTCGCGGCACACAACACGGTTATTGTCAACGGAAATTCTCAAAGTGAGGGCGGATGGGCAAATTTGGGACAAAATCCAGTAGAATTGGTGTCCATGGAACCGATGCCTTTAAAAGAAGCGGTGTCGCCTAATTTTTCATTTACCCAAACCAGTTTTTTGGATGATAAAGGCGACAAAGCTGAAGCTGAAGAGCAACGCACTTTGGCGCTGATTAGAACTTCGGAAACTACAGGATATTATGTGGATGTGTTTCGTTCAAAATCTAAACTTCCCAATCAATATCACGATTATTTGTATCACAATATTGGAGATGCCTTGGTGTTTGAGAATAAAGATTTAACACTAGTACCAACACCAAACCGCTATATGGCGAACGCCAATAATAAATGGGTAGCGAATAGAACCTATCGGCATCCAGGTTGGCATTTTTTTGAGAACGTTGAAACATCATCCCAATATAATAAAGAGGTAAGAGCCACTTTTAATACGGAGAAAATGGATGGCAAACCTATTTATATGAGCCTACATATTCCAGGGTTTGATGATAGGGAATATACCAAAGTAAAAGCACCATTGACCTTTAGTGCACCCAAACCCTACGATACTTTAGCAACCCCAACTTTGGTCATTAGAAAAAACGGAGAAGCATGGATAGCACCATTTGTGGTGGTTTATGAACCTTATAATGAAACACCTAATAATAAATCCGTTCAATCTGTTGAAAAACTGATGCAAGATGGTATCTATAAAGGCTTGAAAATTAAAAGTAAAACTTCCAACGGACTTATTACACAATACATCATAACACAAGCAGAACATGAGCTGTATGAAAATAAGGAAAACGGTATTATTTTTAAAGGTGTTTTCGCAATCATCACTTTAGATAGGAATGAAGAATTAACCGAAATGTATATTGGAAATGGCGAAGAACTTCACTTTAAAAATAACAGTATTAAAAAAATATCTGGAGAAAATTTTGCGGCTTACCTTAGTTTCGAAAATTCCGAACCTCAGTTAAATAGCAATGGAAAATGTATAGCGAAGTTGGCTAATGGGAAGCAGATTATAGTAGAGTAAAATAACAAATTAACTTATGAAAACGAAAAACTTTATTTATTCATCTGAAATGAAAAAATCAAATAAAAAGCAACATCTACTTTATGCCTTAATCTTAATTTTTTTAGCAGTATTCAGCAGTTGTAAATTTGAAAATTCAGAAAATGAATTTTCTAGACAAAAACTACTTTTTAATGACCATTGGCAATTTCAACTTGCTGAAAATGACCCTGTTTCGAAGGAAGGTATCAATGAGTCCCATTGGAAGCACGTACAACTGCCACACGATTGGAGTATAGAAGGGGAGATTTCTGAAGATAATCCCTCAGGACATTTTGGTGGCTATTATCCCGGAGGTGTAGGTTGGTATAAAAAGTCTTTTGAATATGATCCTAGCTGGAAAAACAAACTGGTCTCCATTACTTTTGATGGTGTTTATAAAGACAGCGACGTTTGGATTAACGACCACTATCTTGGTAAACGTCCAAATGGCTATGTTAGTTTTTCTTATGACTTATCGCCCTATTTAAAGGAAGGTACGAACACCATTCGTGTAAAAGCAGATAATTCAAAACAGCCTAACGCTAGATGGTACACCGGTAGTGGTATTTACCGAAATGTTTGGTTACAGATAAAAGATAAGCTTTCGGTTACAGAGTGGGGAACTTATATTACTTCTGAAAACGTTTCTACGGAACGTGCAGACATTAATTTCCAATCTTCTATTTTAAACGCTTATCCTGAAAATAAATCCGTTACTATTAGTTTGGAAATTTTCGATGCAAAAAACCAACTTGTATCTGCTAAAAGCATAGATAAGACATTGTCTTCAAATGATACCATTACGATACAAGAAAAATTAAAAGTTGAAAAACCTGAATTATGGTCTCCAGAACACCCCGTTTTATATACCGCGGTTCATAGAATTCATGAAAATGGAAAAGTTTTAGATGAATACAAAACCACTTTTGGAATCCGAAGTATTCGATTTGAAGTAGAAACAGGTTTTTGGTTGAATGATAAAAATATAAAAATTAAAGGCGTTAATAACCACCAAGATGGTGGTGCGGTAGGTGCTGCAGTACCAGATGATGTGCTGCGTAGAAGGATGCAAATTCTAAAAGACATGGGTTGCAATGCCATTAGAACAGCGCATAATCCATTTTCGCCCGAGTTTTATCAAATGTGCGACGAAATGGGTTTTATGGTTATGGATGAGGTGTTTGATGAATGGATTGCTTCATGGCCATGGGAAAATTATCAGAATCAAGGAAAAGTCCCTTATGGATATCATCTTGAATTTGAAAAATGGGCGAATCGCGATTTAACGGATGTCATTCTAAGAGATCGCAACCATCCCTCCGTTATTATGTGGAGTGTGGGAAATGAAATCCCAGACCAATGCTACGCCGAAGGTCCGGAACGATTAAAACCTTTACTGGAATTGGTACATACATTGGATGATACACGACCCGTTACCGCGGGGTGTTGTTTTATGCATTTGGCAAATGACACAGGGTTTTCAGAGTTATTGGACGTGGCCGGATACAATGGCGGCGGCGGTTCCGTTTTTTACGAAAAAGATAAGGCGATATACCCCAATAGAAAATTTATAGCCACAGAAATTCCGCATTCGTTCCAAACCCGAGGTGTTTATAAAACACAAACAGATATGCGAAGTCCAGAACAGGGTATTGCTGTGCCAAATTTGACGAAGAAAGAGGTTTTTCCAGAGTTTTCAGAATTCTATTCATCGTCTTATGATAATTCCAGTGTGCGTATTTCGGCCCGTGATTCTTGGCGAAGAACCGATAGCTTGCCTTATGTTGCAGGCGAGTTCCGTTGGACAGGATTTGATTATTTGGGCGAAGCTATCAAAGGATGGCCTTCCCGTTTTTATAATTTTGGAATTATTGATTTGTGTGGGTTCCCTAAAGACACCTATTATTTTTATAAAAGCCAGTGGACGGATGAACCTATGGTACATATATTACCACATTGGACGTGGCCCGGTAAGGAAGGCAAAACAATTCCCGTTTGGACCTATTCCAATGCTGATGAAGTGGAGTTATTTTTAAACGGCAAATCATTGGGAGCCAAATCCAATAAAGGTAAAATGAATTTATCTTGGGATGTCCCATATACACCGGGAGAAATTAAAGCGGTAGCAAGAACAGATGGTAAGATTATAAAAGAACAAATTTATAAAACAGCAAAAAAACCATCTAAAATCCAAGTCATTACAGATAAAAAAGAAGTGGATGCTAACGGTGTAAGTTGTGTGCATCTTGAAGTAAATATTCTGGACGAAGATGGAAATTTTGTGCCTTACGCAGATAACCTTATCAGTTTTACGGTTGATGGGCCAGCTAAAAATTTAGGTCTGGAAAACGGTGATCCATTGGATTTAACGTCTAATAAATCAAATCAAAGAAAGGCTTTTAACGGTAAATGTTTGATGATTCTGCAAACAACCAAAGAGGCAGGAGATATTAAAGTAACAGTGTCTTCTTCAGGTTTGGAATCCGAAGAAATTTCAATTACAAGTTCTCAATCAGAATAGAAAATAAATTAACATATTAAAAATAGTCACTAAAAAATTAAACCATGAAAAGACGTCATTTTGTATATCTATCAGCAGCAGGAAGCATCAGTTTGGGCATTCCTTTTTATGGGTGTAAAAACACAAATACTAAAGAAAACGCATCAGTTGAAGAGAGGACTGAATTTGAAATAAAAGTTTTAAATTTATTGACTGTTTGGACCGATGCTATGTTGAAAGACCAAATAGATGCTCCAGAAAACACTGAAACGCATGGTGCGTTATATTGCCATGCCTGTGAAAAAATCCACGGAAGATGTATGGATGCTGTCTATCCCTTTTTGTATATGGCAGATAAAACAGGTGATGAAAAGTATTTAAAAGGCGCTATGGATGTTATGAAATGGTCGGAAAATGTCTCCATGCCCGATGGGAGTTGGACGGTGGTCCCGGACCCGAATTCTTGGAAAGGCATTACCGTTTTTGGAGCCATTGCATTGGGAGAAGCACTGTATTATCACGGTCATATCTTGCCAAAAGAGATCAAAGAAAAATGGACACTTCGTTTAAAAAAGGCTGCCGATTTTATATTTAAAAATTTTACCATTGAATATAGTCACATCAATTATGCCTTTACCGCCATGTATGCACTTAATTTTTTAGGACGCTTTTTTGAAAATGAAGTTTACATTAATAGAAGTAAAGAACTCGCTGTTGAAATTCCAAATTGGTTAACAGAACCCAATAAACTGCTTTTTGGAGAAGATAAACCAGCAAACGAACCTAGTGCCAAGGGTTTAATGCCTATTGATTTAGGGTATAATGTTGAAGAAACCTTAAACGGCATGGTGCAATATGCGGTTTTAGAAGAAGATGAAGAATTATTAAAGCTATTAACCAAGTCTCTAGAGGGACACTTAGAGTTTATGCTCCCCGATGGCGGTTGGGATAACAGTTGGGGCACCAGACAAAATAAATGGACGTATTGGGGCAGCAGAACCTGTGATGGGTCCCAACCTGCCTACACATTATTGGCAGATAGAAACCCTGCGTTCGCAACTGCGGTTATATTGCATACAGAATTATTGGAAACATCTACTGTTGACGGACTTTTAGCCGGAGGTTTGCATTATGCATCACATGGCGTAAAACCATGTATTCATCATACCTTTGCGCATGCTAAAAATTTAGCATTTTTGTTAAACCATCCTGAAAAAACAAATAAACTTACAAAAAACACACCCATCCCTAGAGCCATAAATGATGGGGTTAAGCATTTTCCTGAAATTGATGTTTGGTTGGCTTCCAGAGGTTCTTGGAGAGCTACCATTTCTTCTTACGATCAAATATTTAAGACAAAATATTCTGTTGCGGCTACTGGAGGTGCATTAGCACTGCTTTGGCATGAAAAAGTTGGGCCTATATTTACGGCAAGTATGGCGGAGTATATTTTAGTAGAAGCCAATAACCAACAACCACAGCCAGGAGAATATTTTACGTTAACCCCAAGAATAGAGCGTTATAAAAATGGAGTGTGGTTTACCAATATCCATGATTTGAAAGCAACCGTTCAATTTACTGATAAAAATGGTATTATTGATTTTGTTGTGGATGCCTCATTGACCAATCGAGAAAAAGAAACGGTTAAAGAACATGCTAAATGTCAGTTACAATATGCTTTTGATAACGAAAAAACAGTCATTAAAGCAATTAGAACGAATACCAATGATAATGGAGATGCTTTAATATTGCCGATTGTTTCTGCCACAGGCGAAAAAGTCGTTCAATTATCTGAAAATCATATTGAAATCCATAAAAAAGGTGGTATTGTTTCATTAAAAGCAAACGTTCCTTTAAGGATTAAAAAAACAGAAAAAGAACGGGTTTTTAATATGGTGCCTGGGGTAGAGGCTGTTCCAGTTATAGCAGTTTTCCCTAAATCTACACAAGAAATAATATGTATAATTAAAGTGGTCTAATTTAATAAAATAAAGCAAACCATTTTTGATTAAAACATAATATACACTAATTCGATAGTGCATCATTTTTCCTTTCAAGACGTTGTAAGGATATTTATTTTTTTAATAAAAGTAAGTAATAACATATACAACGTAAAATTTGTTGCTATAATTCAATAAAAATAAGTGCCTTACCGTATAGTACAGGATAGTTTGCTTAAATCAGATGGATATATTTAGCAATGAAAAATCATTATAGTCGCTCCTTTAAATATTTATATAGGTATAAGCGTTTAGGTCGCAATAAATTATCTTTGTCAAATGACAGAGCGCAATATTTTTAGAGGAGTGAATT